>JAICSC010000053.1 GCA_025937085.1 Nocardioides sp. | reverse complement strand
GTGCTCGCCGCGGCGTACCCGGTCCATGATCGCCATCGACGGACCACGACCGAACGGTGGATGGCCGGTCCCGGCGTACGCCACCGTCGCACCCCACGAGTGGACGTCGGAGGCGGTGGTGGCGTCGTCGCCGTACAGGATCTCGGGCGCGAGGTAGCCCGGCGTGCCGAGCAGCCAGCCGGTGTGGGTCAGCTTGGGGTCGTCGGCGACCCGCGCGAGACCGAAGTCGATCAGGATCGGGGTGCGCCCCTCGAGGAGCACGTTGGAGGGCTTCACGTCGCGGTGCAGCACGCCGACGGCGTGCACGCTGGCGACGCCCTCGGCCAGGCACCGCGCGAACCAGGTCAGGTCGGGGCCGGTGATCGGACCCTCGTGCGGCACGTGGTCGTGGAGGCTCAGCCCGGGGACGTAGCGGGTCGCGACGTACGGCGTGGGCGCCCAGGGGTCGGCGTCCACGATCTCGGCGATCCAGCGGCTCCGGATGCGTTCGAGCGAGCTCACCTCGCGGGCGAGCCTGCGACGGGCCTCCTCGTCGCCGACGATGTGCGGACGCAGGACCTTGAGCGCGACCCGCGGACCGTCCCCCTTGCGCGCGAGATGGACCACTCCCATCCCGCCCTCGCCAAGGAGCGCGAGGAGGGTGTAGTCGCCCACCGTGCGGCTGGAGGAGGGCTGGACGGACACCCCCTCACGGTACCCGCCGGTGGTGGCCCGGACCGTCAAGCCAGACCCGGCAACGGGCCTCAGAAGTAGACGGTGCCGAGGTGCCCGCGCAGGGCGTAGCGGTCGTGGTCGCGGTGGTACGGGGCGAGCTTCGCGGTGCGCTTGAGGATCTCGCGGTTGCGCTGCACCAGGCGCCCGCGATGGACGGGCTCGCCGTACTCGAGGAGCGTGCGCTGCCGCTTGTCGACGTCGCTGGACCACAGCTTGGTCTCGCGACTGGCCCGCTCGACCGGGACCTCGTAGAGGTCGAGGACCAGCCTGCCGCCGGAGTACAGGCGACCCACCAGGTAGCTGAACCCGTACCGGAAGATGCAGCCGTGGCTGATCTGGACGGGGCTGTGCCGACCGTGCTGGTGGGCGGTGCTGTCGTGGACCTCGCCACACAGGTACAGGTCGGCGCCCTCGCGGTCGAGCACCTTGTAGAACGCCGAGTCGCGCCCCTCGGGGACCCGGAGCCTGCCGGAGGCGAGCCATCGGTCGGGCCACATGATCGGGATGTGCCCCTGCACCACGACGGTGTGGCCGCGCCGCTTGGCACGGCGGATCTCGTGCCGGAGCCAGTCCAGCTGGGCGTTGAACACACCGAGACGCACACCGCCGCGGTGTCGGTGGAACGTGTCGACGGTGATCAGGGTGAGCGAATCGGCGAACGACACGGCGTACGACGAGAACTCCTCGGCCGAGCCCCGGGGACGCCGGGAGAACCGGGGCACGCCGCCGGGGCGGGTGAAGTGGTCGGCCCAGACGCGCTTGCAGTGGTCGACGAGGTAGAAGCGGTTGTCGGGCTCGCCGGCGTGGAAGCCGGAGGGGCTCCACCGCTGGTTCAGCGGCCCCCAGCGGTCGTCGAGGATCTCGTGATCACCGACCGCGGGGTACAGCGGCAGGTCGCGACTTGCGAACAACCCGGCTGCGAACGAGTAGTAGACCCCGCCGGCGGTGGTGATCGCGGACTTGCAGAGGGCGATGCTCTCGCGGTCGGTCCCCTGGCTCACCGGCCCGAACAGCCGACGATCGTCGCTGTCGATGTTCCAGCGGCCCTCGACCATGTCGCCGGCCAGGAAGACCGCGTCCGGGCGGTGGTCGACGACGGCGCCCAGACACTTGTTGATCGCGCGCTGCCAGCTGTGGTTCCAGGAGTTCATTCCGTCGTCCCACGCCGACCCCATCACCCTCAGGTCGGCCACGTCGCCGTTGAAGAAGTCGGGCATGGACACGAAGGTGACGACGGGCTCACCGTGACTCCGGGCCCGGAGGGCGGCGGACTCCGCAGGCAGGAACGTCGTGGCCGTCGCACCGGCCAAGGCGGTCATGGAGGTGCCGCCGAGCGCTTGCAGCACAGTGCGGCGTGAGACCGATGACATGGGGACCCCCGTGAGTTCCGAGACCAGAACGTCGATCGAACGCTCGATGGGACGTGATGCGAGACGTTCTGGTTCGGTCGTGGGCCAAATTGTGCGCCAGATCCGCGCAGGAGATGACCGTTTTCGAGTGGTGTCTGTCAGAAATCCCTGCGCTAGCAGATTCGACGCATCCACCCGAACGTGTCGTCGGCCCGGCCGTACTGGATGTCGACCAGCGCCTGGCGGATCGCCATGGTGACCGCACCGGCCTCGGCCACCTCGGGGGTCTCGCCCCCGTCCCACTTCAGCGAGCCCACCGGCGTCACCACGGCCGCGGTGCCGCAGGCGAAGACCTCGGTGATCTCGCCGCTGGTCACACCGTCCCGCCACTCGTCGATGGAGATCTTCCGCTCCTCGACCTGGTGGCCCATCTTCCCGGCCAGCTCGATGATGCTGGATCGTGTGATGCCCTCCAGGATCGTGCCGAGCTCCGGGGTGACGATGCGGCCGTCGGCGTACACGAAGTACATGTTCATGCCGCCGAGCTCCTCGACGTACCTCAGCTCCTGGGCATCGAGGAAGACGACCTGGTCGCAGCCCTGGCCGGTGGCCTCCTGCTGGGCGACGAGGGAGGAGGCGTAGTTGCCTCCGGTCTTGGCGGCGCCCATGCCGCCGCGCCCGGCGCGGGTGTAGTCGGTGGTCAGCCAGAGGGTGACCGGCATCGGGCCGCGCTTGAAGTAGGCGCCCGCGGGGCTCGCGATCACCAGGAACGTGACGTGCTCGGCCGGCCGGACGCCGAGGAAGCGATCGGTGGCGATCATGAACGGCCGGATGTAGAGGCTCTTCTCCCCTGCCGCGTCGGGCACCCAACGCTGGTCGACCCTGACCAGCTCCTCGACGGCCTGGACGAAGTCGGCCGGGGGCAGCTCGGGGAGCGCGAGGCGCCGGCTCGAGCGCACCATCCGCTCGGCGTTCGCCTCCGGCCGGAACAGCCAGACGCTGCCGTCGTCGTGCCGGTAGGCCTTGAGCCCCTCGAAGATCTCCTGCGCGTAGTGGAAGACCGCGGTCGCCGGGTCGAGCGTGAGGGGCGTGTACGGCGTGATCTCGGGCTCGTGCCAGCCGTCCGCCGGGTTCCACTTCACCGTGAACATGTGGTCGGTGAAGTAGCCGCCGAACCCGGGGCTCGCCAGGATCTCGGCGAGCCGCTCGTCGGCGACCGGCTCGGTCGTCAGGGTCGTGCTGGTCTCCATGTGACGCACGTTAGTCCACCTGTCGAAAGTCGTAAGGGGGCCGATGGGGCGGTAGGAGCGGAGTGGGTCGATGTCAGGCCACGTTGCGAGCAAGCTCGCTTCCGTTTCGCTGCGGTGTCTCCGGTACGGGTCCGCCGCAGCTCCGCTACGGCGAACCCGTACCGGAGGTGTCCTGGCTCAGGCCGGCGATCGCGTCGCCGATCTCCGTCGTACGAAGGGCGCGTTTCGGGTTGCGCGCCGCTACGTTCTCGGTCACCGCCCTCTCGATGCGGGCTGCCTGCTCGCGGTAGCCGAGGTGGTCCAGTAGCAGGCTCGCGGAGAGGATCGCCGCGGTCGGGTCGGCGATGCCCTGCCCGGCGATGTCGGGCGCCGAGCCGTGGACCGGCTCGAACATGGAGGGAGTCGTGCGCTCGGGGTTGATGTTCCCGGAGGCGGCCAGGCCGATGCCGCCGGTCACCGCGGCCGCGAGGTCGGTGATGATGTCGCCGAAGAGGTTGTCGGTGACGACCACGTCGAACCGCGCCGGGTCCGTGGTCAGGAAGATCGTCGCCGCGTCGACGTGGAGGTAGTCGACCGTCACGTCCGGGAACTCGGCACCGACCGCAGCCACGATCCGGGACCACAGCGCCCCGGCGTGCACCAGCACGTTGGTCTTGTGCACCAGCGTCAGCTTCCGTCGCGGGCGCCGGGCCGCACGGGCGAAGGCGTCGCGCACGACCCGCTCCACGCCGTACGCCGTGTTCAGGCTGACCTCGGTCGCCACCTCGGCCGGCGTGTCCGCGCGCAGGCGGCCGCCGTTGCCGGTGTACGGGCCCTCGGTGCCCTCGCGGACGACCACGAAGTCGACCTCGCCGGGGTCGGCGAGCGGCGACGGCATACCTGGGTAGAGGCGCGACGGCCGCAGGTTGACGTAGTGGTCGAGCTCGAACCGGAGCCTCAGCAGGAGCCCGCGCTCGAGGATGCCCGCGGGGAGCCGGGAATCACCCGGCCGGCCCCCGACCGCGCCGAGGAGGATCGCGTCGTGGCCGCGGATCTCCTCGAGCACCGAGTCCGGCAGTACCTCCCCCGTGGCGAGGTAGCGCTCCGCACCCAGGTCGTAGCGGGTCTGCTCGACCTTCACCGGGGCGGCGGCCTCGAGGACCTTCACGGCCTCCGCGGTCACCTCGGGGCCGATGCCGTCGCCGCCGATCACCGCCACCCGCAGCGGGGTGGTCGTCGCGGACGAGACGGCCTCCGAGGTCATGGACGCAGGCTAGTTGTCGTCCGGGCGCTCGCCGCCGTTGTCCCGCAGGTCGAGCGAGGCCTGCAGGGCCTCCTGGCTGTGTGGGTTCTCGGGCTGGTGGTTCGCCGGACCCCAGGAGTCGGGGTACATGTCGTACACGGAACTGCTCCTCGTCTGCATTGAAGTGAACTGCGACGAGCCGCTTCGTGGCGGAGCCGGCGCATCCGGTCGTGGGTCTCACGAACCAGGATCAAGAGCTCGGATCGCGGATCACGCGGGAGGAGAGGTCCTGTGCGGATCCGCCGCGGAGCGGCTCGTCGGGTAGCTGAACTTGATCGATGGGGGCGACAGGACCGGTGGCGCAACGCCGAACACCGCGGCGAGTCGGTCCCGTCTGTCAGGACCCGCCGCGGCGCTCGATAAGTACGAACACGCTCCGCATGATGTGACCACGGTACGACGTCCCGCCGGCCGCCGCAGCCGGTTACCCTCGATCGCTCACGATGCGAGACGTCGGTCCACGGATGAGAGACTCGACCGCGTGAGGACCCGCGTGAGGATCGAGCGATGAGCGCACCCCCGGAGCTGCCGGAGATCGTGACCCGCGCGTTCGACGTGTCCCGTCGTGCCGGCTACGTGTCGTTCTGCCGCAACGAGACCGGCCGCCTGCTGGCCGCGCTGGCGGCGACCCGCCTGGGGACGATGGCCGAGTTCGGCACCGGGTGCGGGGTCGGTACCGCCTGGCTGCGCTCCGGCGTACGCGGACAGGCCACCCGGATCCTCACCGCAGAGCTGGACCCGCAGCTGGCGGAGGCGGCCGCCGAGATCTTCCACGACGACGCACAGGTCGAGGTGCTGGCCGCGGACTGGGCGACGCTGCTCGACCGCGGACCGTTCTCGCTGCTGTTCCTCGACTCGGGCAAGCCGTCGGCGTCCGGGCCGGACAAGGTCGTGCAGCTGATGGACGAGGGCGGGATCGTCGTGCTCGACGACTTCACGCCCTGCCAGTCATGGCCACCGCTCTTCGACGGGCGCGTCGACACGCTGCGCGAGGAGTGGCTGAGCGACGACCGGTTCGCGGCCGTCGAGGTCCTGGTCGCCCCGGATGCCTCGGCGCTGATCGCCACCAAGCGCTGACTCGGCCCGGATCCAGCTGGGTCAACCGGAGCACGTCGCGAGCGAGCCCACATCGGTCTCGCTGGGGCCCCTCCGTTCCGTCGACACCAGCAGCGGCGGCAGCAGCGCCTGGCTGAGCGGTCCGATCGACACGGCGTACAGGATCGTGCCGACCCCGGCGACACCGCCGAGCAGGAGCCCGATCACCACAACAGTCAGCTCCATCGAGGTACGCACGAGGCGCAGCGAACGTCCGGTACGCCGGGCCAGCCCGGTCATCAGCCCGTCCCGCGGGCCGCGGCCGAACTGCGCACCGATGTACGCCGCCGTGGCCAGGCCCTGCAGGGAGATCCCCGCCGCCAGCAGCACGATGCGCAGCGGCACGTCGTGGAGCCTGGGCAGAGCAGCCAGGAACACGTCGGTGGAGGCGCCGATCACGATGGCGTTGGAGATCGTGCCGAGGCCCGGGATCTCCCGGAGCGGGATCCAGGCGAGCATCACCACGAAGCTGACGATCACCAGCGCCTGTCCGATGTCGATCGGGAAGTGCTTGGTCAGTCCGGAGTGCAGCACGTCCCACGGCGCCAGACCGAGGTGGGCCCGCACCATCAGCGCGATCGAGAAGCCGTAGAGCAGCAGACCGGCGTACAGCTGGACCAGCCGACGGACCGTTCGCCCGGCGCGCAGCTGCGCGATGGGGCCGAGGTCGGTCAGCACGATGTGCGGAGATGCAGCCGTCGTCACCGTGCCAGGATGGGCAAGATTGGCCTGTCTCTCAATAGCCAATTGTGAGAGAGTGGACTGCATGACAGGATCCATTGCCGCGTCGCGTCTGGCGATGCTGACCGGAGACTTCGACCGTTCGCCGGCGTACTCCGGGCTGGCCGACAGGCTGCGACTGCTCATCGCGGGCGGCCGGGTTGAAGTCGACCTCCGGCTCCCCAGCGAGCGTGACCTGTCCGTTGCGCTGGGGATCTCCCGGACCACCGTCACCCGCGCGTACGCCGCCCTGGTCGAGGCCGGGTACGCCGCGGCGCGCCAGGGCTCCGGCACCTACACCCGGCTCCCCGGCGGACGTCGCCAGGCCTTCGACCGGTCACTCACGCCGCATACCGGATCGGACGACCTGATCGACCTCAGTTGCGCGGCGCCGCCGGCCGCCTCCGGCCTGGCGACGGCGTACGCCGAGGCTGCTGCCGACCTGCCGCTGTACCTCGATGGCACCGGCTACTTCCCGACCGGTCTCCCCGCACTCCAGCAGGCGATCGCCGAGACGTACGACGCGCGCGGTCTGCCGACCGAGCCGGACCAGATCCTGGTGGTGCCGGGCGCACTGTCCGCGCTGATGGTCGTGGCGCAGGGACTGCTGCGAGCCCGTGACCGGGCGCTGGTCGAGTCGCCCGGCTACCCCAACGGGCACGCCGCGCTCCGTCGTGCCGGCGCCCGCTTGGTGGGAGCGCCGATGGACGTCGACGGATGGGACCTCGACGCGGTCGGACGGGTGGTCAAGGGGGCGGGGCCGCAGCTCGCCTACGTCATCCCCGACTTCCAGAACCCCACCGGCAACCTGATGAGCAACGCCCAGCGCGAGCAGTACGCCGCCCTGTTGCGGCGCGCGGGCACGGTGCCGGTCGTCGACGAGTCGCACCAGGCGCTCAGGCTGGACGGCCGGCCGATGCCGAAGCCGTTCGCCGCCTTCGCGCCCGATGCGGTGACGCTCGGGAGCCTGAGCAAGTCGCTGTGGGGCGGCCTCCGCGTCGGTTGGGTCCGCTGTCCTGTCGGCCTGGTGGACCAGCTGGTCGCCGCCCGGATCGCGATGGACCTCGGCTCACCGGTGTTCGAGCAGCTGGTCGCCGCTCGGCTCCTGGCCGAGCGCGAGAGCCACTGGTCCGCCCGGCGCGAGCGGCTGCGCGCGCAGCGCGACGCGCTGGCCGTGGCACTGTCGGAGCGACTGCCGGACTGGCGCTTCCGTCTTCCGCGGGGCGGACTCTCGCTGTGGTGCGAGCTGCCCGACCACCACCACGCGGGTGCGCTCGACCTCTCGGCCGAGGCCGAGCTCCGCGACGTCGCGATCTCAGCCGGCCCGGCCTTCGCCCTGGACGGGGGCCTCGACTCCTTCGTCCGCATCCCCTACACCCGACCCGAGGACGAGCTCCGCGCGGCGGTCGACCGGATCGCGGGGGCCTGGGACGCCGTCACCCACGGTCCCGCGGCCGCCGGCACCACGCGGCGTACCCGCGTGATGGTCGCCTGAGCCTGCGGTCCGAGGCGTCAGACCAGGTCGGCCGCCCGCAGCGAAGTGGCGTCGATCGCCTGCTCGATCTCGGCGAGCGCCTCCGGGGGGATGGCCGAGTCGACCGACAACGCCACCAGGGCGTGTCCGCCCTTGCTGTCGCGGGAGACCTGCATCCCGGCGATGTTGACGTTGGAGTCGCCGAGGATCCGCCCGACTGTGCCGACCATGCCCGGCCGGTCGGCGTAGGTGAAGAACGCCAGGTGGTCGGTGGGCTCGAGGTCGACCGGGAAGTCGTTGACCGAGACCAGCCGCTCGCGCTGGGCGATCCCGACCAGGGTGCCGCCCACCGAGACCTGCGAGCCGTCGGCGAGGGTGCCGCGGATCGTGATCAGGTTGCGGTGGTCGGGGCTCTCGGCCTCGGCGACCAGGCGGACGGCGGTGCCGCGCTCGGCGGCGAGCAAGGGCGCGTTGACATAGGTGACCGGGTCCTCGACCACGTCGGTGAAGACACCCTTGAGCGCGGCCAGCTCGAGCACCTTCACGTCGTACTCGGTGATCTCGCCGCGCACCTCGACGTCGACCTGCTGCGCCACCTCGCCGGCCAGCGCGGTGAAGATGCGGCCGAGCTTCTCGGTGAGCGGGATGCCGGGCCGGACGTCCTCGGCGATGACCCCGCCCTGCACGTTGACCGCGTCGGGGACGAGCTCTCCACTCAGTGCCAGCCGCACCGACCTCGCCACCGCGACGCCGGCCTTCTCCTGCGCCTCGTCCGTCGACGCCCCGAGATGCGGCGTCGCCACGACGTTCTCCAGCTCGAAGAGGGGACTGTCGGTGCACGGCTCCTTGGCGTAGACGTCGACGCCCGCGGCCGCGATGCGGCCCTCCTTGAGGGCGGCGTACAGCGCGGCCTCGTCGACGATCCCGCCGCGAGCGGCGTTGACGAGCACCAACGACGGCTTGGCCCTGGCCAGCTCGTCCGCGCCGATCAGGCCCACGGTCTCGGGAGTCTTCGGAAGGTGGACGCTGATGAAGTCGGACTCGGCGAGGAGGGTGTCGAGGTCGACCAGGCGCACCCCCATCTGGGCCGCACGGCCGGCCTGCACGTACGGGTCGTAGGCGATGACGTTCATCCCGAACGCCGCCAGGCGTTGCGCCACCAGCACGCCGATCCGGCCCAGTCCGACGATGCCGAGGGTCTTCTCGAAGAGCTCGATGCCGGTGAACCTCGAGCGCTTCCACTCCCCGGAGCGCAAGGAGGCGTGAGCCGGGCTGAGATGGCGTGCGGCCGCGAGGAGCAGCGCGATCGCGAGCTCGGCCGCACTGACGATGTTGGAGGTCGGGGCGTTGACCACCATCACCCCCGTCTGGGTCGCGGCCCGGACGTCGACGTTGTCCAGGCCGACACCGGCCCGGGCGACGACCCTGAGGCGCTTGGCGGCGGCCAGGGCCTCGGCGTCGACCTTGGTGGCGGAGCGGACCAGGACCGCATCCACGTCGACGATCGCCGACAGCAGCTCTGTGCGGTCGGCGCCGTTGCAGTGCCGGATCTCGAAGTCGGGCCCGAGAGCTTCGACGGTGGCGGGGCTGAGCTCCTCGGCGATGAGTACGCGGGGCTTGTTCACAGCGGCGATGTCCTCGAGGTGTCGGAGAGGGGGAGCACGACGCTGTGCCCGCCCGACTCTACCCGACCTCGAGCAACGTTCTGAGGCTGTCCGCATGGAGGCGAGTCCCTCGGGTCTGGCCCGGAGCCGGTGACTCTTCCACCGTTCTCGCACCTTCGAGCATTGACCTGCAGGACGGTCACGGCCGTTCGAAGAGCGCCTGACCGACGTGCTCCCCCGGCTTCATCCCCGGAGGTACGGCGAAGATCGCCGAGCTGGTGAACTGCAGGTACTCCATCATCGCGTCGTTGCTCGCCATCGTGGCCTGCAGCGGGATGAAGTGGGTGCGCGGGTCGCGCACGTAGGCGATGAAGAACAGGCCGGCGTCGAGACCTCCGAGCGCGTTGGAGCCGTCGACGAAGTTGTAGCCGCGCCGGAGCATCCGGACACCTCTGTTGCGCTCCGAGCTCACCACCGACACGTGGGAGTCGACCGGGATCAGGGGGCCGTTCGAGCCCTTCTCGGTCAGGTTCAAGGGGGTGAACTCCGTGCCACCCGACAGCGGAGCCCCGGTGCCCTTGGTCCGCCCGATGATCTGCTCCTGGGGCAACAGACCCTGCCGGTCCCAGATCTCGATGTGCATGTTGATCCGGCGCGCGGCGAGGTAGGAGCCGCCGGCCAGCCACGCCTGGTCGTCCTCGGCCCCGACCCAGACGTGCTTCTCCAGAGCCGCCACCTCCTCGGCCTTGACGTTGAGCGTCCCGTCCTTGAACCCGAACAGGTTGCGTGGCGTCGCCTGCGAGGTCGACGTGGTCGACGTACGCCCGAAGCCGAGCTGGGACCACCGCACGGCCACGGTCCCGAAGCCGATCCTGGCCAGGTTGCGGATCGCGTGCACGGCCACCTGGGGATCCTCCGAGCACGCCTGGACGCAGAGGTCCCCCCGCGACCTCGCCGGGTCGAGCTGGTCCCCGGAGAAGTGCGGCAGGTCCCGCAGCGCGTCGGGTTGGCGGTCGGCGAGGCCGAACCGGTCGCGCCCCTTCTGGTCACGGAACATCCCCGGCCCGAACCCGAACGTGATGGTCAGTCCCCCGGGGGAGAGTCCGATCGCCTCCCCCGTGTCGTCCGGCGGCACCAACGGGGCACCCTCGGTCGGCCCGACCCGGCCCGCCGGCAGCCCCTGCGTCATCCGCTCGGCCGCGGTGGTCCAGGCTTCGAGGAGCGCCACCAGCTGGGCTCGCGACCGAGTCGTGATGTCGAACGCCGCGAAGTGCAGTCGGTCCTGGGCCGGCGTCACGATGCCGGCCTGGTGCTCACCGCGGAAGGGGTACGTCGTGGGCACGGCGCCCGCCTTCGACGTGGAGGCGTGCGCGTCGCCGTACCAGACGCCGCCTCCGAAGCCGGCGGCCACACCGGCGACTCCGGCGACGCCGGCGGTCGTGCCGATCAGGCCGCGTCGGGAGACGTTGAGCTCGGGGATGGGTGGCTCCTTCTCAGTGGGGCGACTTCTCAGTCGGGCGAGGTGCCGGTCACGGGAGCACCGCTGCGGTCAGGTGGGACAACGGCTCGGACAGTGCGTTGACGGCGTCCGCGAGCCGTTTGATCTGGGCCTTGCTCAGCTCGGTGTAGAGCACGTAACCGGTGCCGTCCCTGTGCTGGGCCAACAGGTGGTCGATCTGGGCGAACCGGTGGGTGAGCGTCTTCGCCAGGGCCGGGTCGCGCTTGTCGAGGATCGGCTTGACGTCCTCGAAGGCCACCTTCGCCCCCTTCACGTTGGCGGCGAAGTCCCAGAGGTCGGTGTGGGACCAGTACTCCTCCTCACCGGTCACCTTCCCCGTCGCCACCTCCTCCATCAGCCCCGAGGAGCCGTTCGCGATCTGGTCGGTGGTGAACGTCAGGGAGCGGATCCGGTTCCGGACCGTCGTCACGTTCCTCAACAGGTCGTCGGCGTAGAACGCCCGCTGCTTCATGGTCAGCGGCCGGTAGCTCTTGGCCCGCTGCGGCCACAGGTCCTTCTCGATCCGGTGCCACCCGGTCCACTTCTGGCCCTGGGTGAGGTCGGCCTCACGGGCGTCGGTCTTCGGGTCGAGGTCGCCGAACGACTCGGCGACGGTCTCGATCGCCTCCCAGGGCGTCCGCGCCACCGGATAGAGAGCGCGCGCCCGCGCGTCCTTCCCGGACCGGTACGCCGTCACGAACTGCTTGGTCCGCGCCACCAGCACGTCGGCCTGCTTCTGCACCCAGACCCGGTAGCGGTTCTGTGCGCGACTGATCAGCACCGCGTCCTCCGACGGGCCCTTCTTCCCACCGGCGGGCTCGGTCACGGTGAAGTCGGCCCGGATGCCCCTGCCGGCCATGCCCGGTCGGCACGAGGTCTCGTACGAGCCCCGGCCCGCGGTGACGATCAGCTTGCCCTGGAGGCCCGGGCCGATGTTCTCGACCTCACCGACGATCCGCTTTCCGTCCGCGGAGTACAGGTAGAACTCGGTGACCTTCGACCCGTTGTTGGTGACGTCGAAGGTCAGGTTGCCGGCAGGCGCGGACGCTGCCGACAGGTCACAGCTCTCGTCGGAAGCCGTGACCGTGATCGGACCACCCGCGCCGGCAGCAGTCCCCGGGTCGGTCGTGTTCGACGTGCAGGCGGCGAGGAGGGGTACCGCGACCAGGGCGGCGACGGGCAGGACGGAGCGCATCGGGACTACTTTCGGGTTCGGGTGGGGGGTTTCACTCAGGCGGGCTGCTTGTCGCGTGCCGGGGGTTTCGCACCCACCTGCGCGCGGCTGCGCCGGCGTACCCCGCGCAGGAAGATGGTCAGGGTCGTGACCAGGTACGCCGCCCAGACCGCGGCCTGGAGCCAGGTGGTCTGGGGCGAGAAGTTGAAGACGCCCTTGAGCAGCGCGCCGTACCAGCTCCCCTGGTCGATCGTTCCCGAGACGTCGAACGCCAGGGAGTTCAGCCCGGGGAGCACGCCGGCCTCCTGCAGGTCGTGGAAGCCGTAGCCGAGGACACCCGCGGCCACCACGATCAGGAACCCGCCGGTCCAGGTGAAGAACTTGGCGAGGTTGATCTTCACCGCTCCGCGGTAGAGGAGATACCCGAGGACGACCGCGGTCGCGATCCCGAGCACCGCGCCCGTGATCGGCTGCCACGCGGGCACGGTCGAGGCGGTGTGCGCACCCGTGGCGGTCTGCGTCGCGGCCCACAGGAAGAGTGCTGTCTCGAGGCCTTCGCGGCCCACAGCCAGCATCGCCACGACGACCAGGGACCAGCGGCCCGCCTCGGCGGCGCGATCGATCTGGCCCCGGAGCTCACCGCTCAGGCTGCGCGCGGCACGGGCCATCCAGAAGATCATCCAGGTCACGAACCCGACCGCGACGATCGACAGCGAGCCTCCGATCGCCTCCTGCGCCTCGAACGTGAGGCCGCGCGGCCCGAAGGTGAGCAGGGCCCCGAAGCCCAGGCTGACCAGCACCGCCAGCGCTACGCCGCCCCAGATGCGCGGGAGGAGATGTCGTCGGTCGGACCGCACCAGGTAGGCCACGAGGATCGTGACGACGAGCGAGGCCTCCAGTCCTTCGCGCAGGCCGATCAGATAGTTGCCCAGCATGGTCGCCACTGTACGGCAGCCGAGTTAGGTTTGCCTAACCTACCCCGGCCGCGGGAGTCACGGGACCGTGATCACCAGCTCGCCGTGCGGGATCGACAGCCAGCCGTCGGGATGCGCGGCCCACCCCAGCCACGCGTCGGCGATCTCGCCCAGCTCCTCGCGGGTGGCATGCCCTTGGTCGACCAGCTGGTCGGCGAGTGCGGAGCCGGTGACCCGGTCGGCCCACATGCCACCCCACCACGCGCGGCTCTCGGGGGTCGCGAAGCACCAGGTCGTCGAGCTCGCGGTCACGTCGTACAGGCCGGCCGCATGTGCCCACGCCAACAGGTGCCGGCCGGCAGCGGGCTCGCCCCCGTTGGCCCGGGCCGCTGCCAGGTAGAGCTCGAGCCATCGGTCGAGTCCGGGCAGCCGCGGGTACCACGCGAACGCCGTGTAGTCGCTGTCGCGGACGCCGACGACTCCCGCAGGCCGGGTCACCCGTGCCATCTCGCGTAGCGCCACCACCGGGTCGGCGACGTGCTGGAGCACCTGATGGGCGTGGACGACGTCGAAGGTGTGGGTGGCGAGATCCAGATCGTGTACGTCGCCGACGAGCACCTCGGCGTTGACCACCCCACGCTCGGCCAGACCGGCGCGAGCGATCGCGGCCGCCTCCTCGTCGATCTCGACGGCGACGACGTCGCGAACCAGGCCGGCCAGGTCGGCGGTGATCGTCGCCGGCCCCGCGCCGACGTCGAGAACGCGATGGTCCGGTCTCATGTACGGCAGCAGGTACGCCGCGCTGTTCCCGACCGTGCGCATGCGGTGTGACCGGAGCACGCTCTCGGCGTGCCCGTGCGTGTAGGGCACGGAGTCAGTGCTCCAGCGGGGTCGAGGGCGCGGGGTCCGGGAGCAGGTCCTCGACGCGGAGATCGAGCACCCGGCACAACGCGAGCAACGTCGACAGCCGCGGGTTGATCGGCGCTCCGGGGCGCGACTCACCCTTCTCGAACTTCTGGTACGTGTACCCCGCGATCCCGGCCAGGTGCGCCGTCCGCTCCTGACTCAGCCCGGCGCGCTCCCGGGCTCGCTGCAGGCGTATGCCGATCTCACGCCCGAACTCCTCCCACGTGGGCTCTCGTCGTCTCTGTGCCGCCACCCGTCGATTGTGGCGGTCGTGGGGACGAGAGGTAGCCACACTCGTGTGGCAATTCCCAGGTGCCTCCATCTGTCCTGTGGACAAACTTCGCTTCGTCCACCGGGATGTCGGACATCGCCTCTACCGTGCTGAACGGGGTCAGGACGACGGGGGAAGGTATGCCCGAGCATCGACACGACGAACCATCAGCACCCAGCACCTGTCCGGCATGGTGCCACCGCCGGCATGCGCCGGACGACCACCCCGGGGACCGGATGCACCAGAGCCCACCCGAGTACGCCGCGCTCGTGACGTCGCCCCGGTCCGACGAACCTTACGCCGCGACCGTGGCCGTCTCCGCCGTCGGCCGGCTGGTGCAGCGCATCGGCTCGCGGGAGGTCTGGGTGGAGGTGACCGGCGAGGAGGGCCGCGAGGTCAGGATCGTGGTCACCACCGAGTCGGCCCGGCGACTCCTCACCGTGCTCGAGGCGTTGCTCGCGTTGCCGCCTTCCTGAGACATGCGATTTCCACATCTGTCGTTGTCCATCTATACATGTTCATCTTTGTATGTCATGATCGACGGTGACGGAGGCAGGCTCCGCTCTCTCTCGGGAAAGGTTCCATCCGATGACGACGACGAGGCGCTCTCGGCGAGCGCACGTGCTGGCCACGCTGGTAACCG
>JAICSC010000394.1 GCA_025937085.1 Nocardioides sp. | reverse complement strand
GCCGAGTACGTGCTCGGCGCCGCCAGCTGGCGGGCGCGCGAGTGGCTCGGGTGGAACGCCACGCTCGACGAGGGTGCGCCCGCCGACTTCGTCGTGTACCCGCGAGACCCACGGGAGGACCTGTCGGTGCTGCGCGAGCCGACCGCGGTCGTGCTCCGCGGGCAGGTCATGTGAAGGAGCCCCAGCTCGTCGCCGCGCTCCGGGCGGCCGGCTGCGTCTTCGCGGAGGACGAGGCCCGGCTCCTGATCGAGGAGGCGTCCTCGACGGCCGAGCTGATGTCCTGGGCGGCGCGCCGGATGGCCGGCGAGCCGCTGGAGCAGATCGTGGGCTGGGCCGCGTTCGACGGGTTGCGGATCGCCGTCGACCCCGGCGTGTTCGTGCCCCGGCGGCGTAGCGAGCTGCTCGTACAGGTCGCTGCGCGTGAGCCTGCCGACCCGGTCGTCGACCTGTGCTGCGGCAGCGCGGCTCTCGGAGCGGCCCTCGCGGCCCGGTGGCCGGGCGCCGAGGTTCATGCCGCCGACTGCGACCCCGCGGCCGTGACCAGCGCGCGCCGCAACCTGCCACCCGAGCGGGTGCACGAGGGAGACCTGTACGACGCGCTGCCGGACCACCTGCGCGGGCGCGTCGACCTCCTGGTGGTGAACGCGCCGTACGTCCCCACCGAGGCGATCGCGACCATGCCGCGTGAGGCGCGCGACCACGAGCACCGGGTCGCGCTCGACGGCGGCCGTGACGGGCTCGACGTCCAGCGCCGCGTGGTGGCCGGTGCCCCGGCGTGGGTTCGCCCGGGCGGGCGCCTGGTGATCGAGACCGGCCGCGCCCAGGCCGAGCGGACGGCCGCGCTGCTCGGTTCCGCCGGGTTCGCCGCCACGGTGGAGACCGACGACGAGATCGGCGGCACCGCCGTGGTGGGCCGCGCCTGACCGCGTCGTACGACGGGTCGTACGGCTGGTCGTTCGGCGGTCGTACGCCGCGTGGTCCCGCGCGATTCGGCGCCTTCGCGGCGTTCTGGCAGAATGTGTCGCTGAGTCTGTCCGGCCCGGTCCCTCTCAACCGGAGCGTGACAGCCCACCGAGGCGAGTGCCCGTGATCCCCACGCCGGCGCCAGGCCTCACCACACACAACTTTTCGAGGAGACACCACAACCGTGGCCGTCAAGATCCGCCTGAAGCGCATGGGCAAGGTCCGTGCGCCGCACTACCGCATCGTCGTCGTCGACTCCCGCAAGAAGCGCGACGGCAAGGTGATCGAGGAGATCGGGCTGTACCACCCGAAGGAGGACCCGTCGTACATCAACGTCGTGTCCGAGCGGGCTCAGTACTGGCTCGGCGTGGGCGCACAGCCGTCCGAGGCCGTCGCCCAGCTGCTCAAGATCACCGGTGACTGGCAGAGGTTCAAGGGTTACAAGGACACCGAGGGCCGGCTCAAGGTCGCCGAGCCCAAGGTCGACAAGCTCGCGATCTTCAACGAGGCGCTCAAGGACTCCGCAGGTGAGCCCAAGGGCGAGGCCGTGACCAGGCGGGCCGCGAAGAAGACCGCCGAGAAGACCGCCGAGAAGCCGGCCGAGGACAAGGCCGAGGCTCCGGAGCAGGCCGAGGAGGCTGCCCCCAAGGCGGAGCCGAAGGCCGAGGCCGAGGCGCCGAAGGCCGAGGCGCCGGCGGCCGAGGAGCAGGCCGAAGAGGCTGCGGCTCCCGCCGACGAGCCCGCGCCGGTCCCGGCTGCGGAGACTCCCGAGGGCGCCGCCGACGTCGCCGAGACGGCCGAGGCTGCCGAGGCCGATGCCGACGCGAAGAGCGACGAGGCTTGATCGTGCTCGCCGACGCGCTGGAGCACCTGGTGCGCGGGGTCGTCGACCACCCGGACGACGTCATCGTCCGGGACGAGCAGACCCGGCGCGGGCCATTGCTCGAGGTGCGGGTGAACCCCGACGACCTCGGCAAGGTGATCGGCCGCAGCGGCCGCACCGCCACCGCGTTCCGTACCGTGATCTCGGCCCTGGCCGGCCCGAACGGCTCGCGGATCGACTTCGTCGACGTCGACCGCGAGCGCTGACGAGCCGTCCCGGGTCGTCCGCTTGTGGTGGGGCCGGGGCCCCTCGTCACGCGGACGACCCGATCCCGTCCGTCGATAGCCTGACCCGGTGGAGTCCATCGAGGTCGTGATCGGGCGGGTCGGCAAACCCCACGGCATCCGCGGCGAGGTGACCGTCGAGCTCCGCACCGACGAGCCCGAGCGCCGCTTCGCCGCCGGTACGACGCTCCGCGCCGAGCGGCCGCGCGGGTCCGCTCCCTGGCCCATGCTCACCGTGGGCTCCACCCGATGGCACCAGTCGACGCTGCTGGTCCGCTTCGTCGAGCTCTCCGACCGCACCACCGCGGAGATGGCCCG
>JAICSC010000195.1 GCA_025937085.1 Nocardioides sp. | reverse complement strand
CGAGCAGGCGATGGTCCTGGTGCGTGAGCGGGGCAAGGCGATGGCCGATGCCGCCGCGAAGACCGCGACCGGCATGACCGCGGTGCTCGGCGGTGACCGCGAGGAGGTGCTGGCCGCCATCGAGGCTCAGGGCCTCGTCCCCGCCAACAACAACGGACCAGGTCAGCTCGTCGCCGCGGGCACCATGGAGCAGCTGCAGGCGTTCGCCGACAACCCGCCGGCCAAGGCCCGCCTGGTCCCGCTCAGCGTGGCCGGCGCCTTCCACACCGAGCACATGGAGCCGGCGGTCGGTCACATGGCCACGCTCGCGCGATCGGTCTCGACCCACGACGCGCGGGCCCCGTTCATCTCCAACCGCGACGGCCAGGTCGTGCAGGACGGCCGCGAGATCATGAAGCGCCTCGTCGGCCAGATCGCCCAGCCGGTCCGCTGGGACCTCTGCATGGAGACCATGGCAGACCTGGGCGTCACCGGGATGCTCGAGATGCCGCCGGCCGGCACCCTCACCGGGATCGCCAAGCGCGCTCTGCCCGGGGTCGAGACGTTCGCGCTGAAGACCCCCGACCAGCTCGACGACGCCCGCGCGTTCTGCGCCAAGCACGGCGAGGCGTCGGTCATCGACGCCTTCCCGACCTGGCTGATGGTGGTCTCGCCGGCCAAGGGCACCTTCCATCGCGCCGAGCAGGCCGGCCACGCCACGATCCTCGAGCCGGGTGCCGCGCTGGGCGACGTGGCCAGCTCGCGCGACAAGACCGAGGTGCAGGCTCCCCACGGCGGCCAAGTCGTGGAATGGCTGGTCGAGGACGGCGACCTGGTCTCGCCCGGCCAGCCCCTCGTCCGGCTCCACCCGGTGGGTGCGGCCTGATGGCCACGATCACGACCGACCAGGGAGCGACGTACGCCGCGGTGCTCGGCTTCGGCAGCTACCGCCCGTCGCGGGTCATCCCGAACGCCGACATCGTCGACGCGATCGACTCCAGCGACGAGTGGATCCAGCAGCGGTCCGGCATCAGGCAGCGGCGCTTCGCCACGGCCGAGGAGACCGTGCAGGTGATGTCCGTTGCGGCCGCACGCAAGGCGATCGAGCGGGCGGGCATCGAGCCCCAGCAGATCGACTGCGTCATCGTCGCCACCGTCACCCACCTGCTGCAGACGCCGGCGATCGCCACCGCGATCGCCTACGAGCTCGGCACGGATGCGCCCGCGGCGTTCGACATCTCGGCGGCCTGTGCCGGCTTCTGCCACGGCCTGGCTCTCGCCGACCAGATGGTGCGAGGCGGCGCCGCCCGGTACTCGCTCGTGATCGGCGTGGAGCGGCTCTCCGACCTGACCGACATGGAGGACCGCGGCACGGCGTTCATCTTCGCCGACGGTGCCGGCGCAGCGATCATCGGACCCAGCGACACCCCGGGCATCGGCCCCGTGGTGTGGGGTTCCGACGGCGAGCAGTTCGACCTGATCCGGCAGAAGGAGGACTGGCGCGACATCGTGGCGATGGACCGTCCGGTCCTGCCTTACCTGACCATGCAGGGCAACCCGGTCTTCCGCTGGGCGTCCTTCACGATGGCCAAGGTCGCCCAGCAGGCGCTGGACAAGGCCGGCATCTCCGCCGAGGACCTCGACGTGTTCGTGCCGCACCAGGCCAACATGCGGATCATCGACGCGATGGCCCGCGCCATGAAGCTTCCGGAGCGGGTCGTCATCGCCCGCGACATCGCCGACCAGGGCAACACGTCGGCAGCCTCGATCCCCCTGGCGCTCGATCGGATGATCGACGAGGGCCAGGCCAAGACCGGCGACACCGCGCTGCTGATCGCGTTCGGTGCCGGCCTGTCGTACGCCGCACAGGTCATCGCCGTGCCGTGAACCCCTGCCCTGCGCCAGGCACGCATGTCCTGGGCGGACCACAACCGCAACCACCGATGGTGACAAAGAGAGAAGAGGAACCACGCACATGGCCACCACCGAAGAGATTCGCGCCGACCTCGCCGAGATCGTCAACGAGGTAGCGGGCATCCCCGTCGAGGACGTCCAGCTCGACAAGTCGTTCGTCGACGACCTCGACGTCGACTCGCTGTCCATGGTCGAGGTCGTCGTGGCCGCCGAGGAGAAGTTCGGTGTGTCCATCCCCGACGACGAGGTGAAGAACCTCAAGACCGTGGGCGACGCCGTGTCCTTCATCGAGAACGCCCAGAACTGAGCGGATCGGCCAGAGCGGATCGGCCAGAGCTGATCGGCCACCGCTGATCCGCCCGACCACCGTCCCCCTCCTTCACCCACGAGGACCCACATGTCTGCCCACAACCCGCGCAAGCGCGTCGTCGTCACCGGCCTGGGTACCACCAACCCACTCGGCGGCGACGTCGCCACCACCTGGGAGGCCCTGGTCAAGGGCCAGTCCGGGGTCCGCCGGCTCGACTACGACTGGGTCGAGGACCTACCGGTCAAGATCGGCGGCCGCGCGGCCGTCGAGCCGACCGAGGTGCTCGACCGGGTCAAGGCCCGTCGTCTCGACCGGACGTCGCAGTTCGCCATGGTCGCCGCGATGGAGGCCTGGGCCGACTCCGGCCTCGACGAGGCCGACGTGGACCACGACCGGCTCGGCGTGGCGATGGCCTCCGGCATCGGCGGCCTGATCACGACGCTGGAGAACTACGACGCGCTCAAGGAGAAGGGACCGCGACGGGTTTCGCCCCTCGCGGTCCCGATGCTGATGCCGAATGCGCCGGCGGCGAACATCAGCCTGTACGTCGGAGCCCGCGCCGGGGTCAACACGCCGGTGTCAGCCTGCGCCTCGGGCAACGAGGCCATCTCCCTGGCGGTGGACCAGATCCGGCTCGGGCGGGCCGACATGGTGCTCGCCGGCGGCACGGAGGCGGCGATCTGCCCTCTCCCGATCGCGGCGTTCGGGAACATGATGGCGCTGTCCAAGAACCAGGGTGATCCGACCACCGTCTCCCGGCCGTGGGACACCGCGCGTGACGGGTTCGTGCTCGGCGAGGGTGCCGGCGTACTGGTGCTGGAGTCCGAGGAGCACGCCAAGGCACGCGGCGCGAAGATCTATGCCGAGGTTCTCGGCGCCGGCATCACCGCCGACGCCCACGACATCGCCCAACCGGACCCCGCCGGTCGCGGCGGGGCGAGAGCCATCGTTCGGGCCCTGGAGGAGTCGGGCATCCAGGCCTCCGACGTCGCGCACATCAACGCCCACGCCACGTCGACGCCGCTCGGCGACATCGCCGAGGGGCTCATGATCCACGCGACGCTGGGCGCCCAGGCCGACCAGGTCGTGGTGACGAGCACCAAGTCGATGACCGGGCACCTGCTCGGCGGCGCCGGTGCGCTCGAGGGGATCGCGACCGTTCTGGCGGTCCACCATCGCGTGGCGCCGCCGACGATCAACCTCGACAACCTCGACCCGCAGGTCGAGCTCGACATCCCGACCTCGGCCCGGAACCTGCCGACCGGCGACATCGCCGCCCTCAACAACTCGTTCGGCTTCGGTGGCGCGAACGTCGCCGTCGCCTTCGGAAGCGTGTGAGACATGACAGCCACCACCGAGACCAAGCCCGTCACCAAGCCGCCGCGCACCGAGGACCCGCGCTACCCGGTCCATCGGATCGGGGCCCTCCTCGACGAGGGCACGATGGAGTCGATCACGCCCGAGGACGACTCCGGGATGCTCGCCGCGGTCGGCCGCGTCAACGGCCGGCGGGTCGTGGTCTTCTGCTCCGACGCCACGGTCATGGGCGGCGCCATGGGCGACCAGGGCTGTCGCGTCGTGGTCGACGCCTACCACCGCGCGATGATCGACCAGGTGCCGATCATCGGGTTGTGGCACTCCGGGGGCGCCCGGCTGGCCGAGGGCGTGCTCTCGTTGCACGCGGTCGGCCGGATCTTCCAGGTGATGACGCAGGCCTCGGGCAAGATCCCGCAGATCTCGGTCGTGCTCGGCCCGGCGGCCGGCGGGGCGGCGTACGGCCCCGCGCTGACCGACGTGGTCATCCTCGGCCCCGACGGCCGCATCTTCGTGACCGGGCCCGACGTGGTCCGCTCGGTCACCGGCGAGGACGTCGACATGCTGCGGCTGGGCGGACCCGAGCCGCACGGACGCCGCTCCGGTGTCGTCCACATCCTCACCGACTCCGAGGCGGAGGCCCTCGAGCGGGCCCGGGCGGTCGCGGCGCTCCTTGGCAACCAGGGCGACCTCGACGTCGCCGCGGTCGAGGATCGTGACCTCTCCCAGGTCCTGCCCGAGTCCAAGAAGCGCGCCTACGACGTGCACCCGCTCGTCGACGCCATGCTCGACGAGGGCACCATGCAGGAGCTGCACGAGCGGTGGGCACCCAACATCGTCACCGCGCTGGGCCGTTTCGGCGGCCGGACCGTGGGCGTGATCGCGAACAACCCGCTCCGGCTGGGCGGCTGCCTCGACTCCCTCTCGGCGGAGAAGGCCTCGCGATTCGTGCGGCTGTGCGACGCGCTCGGCGTACCCCTCATCGTCCTGGTCGACGTGCCCGGCTACCTCCCGGGCGTCGGCCAGGAGTGGGACGGCGTCGTACGCCGCGGCGCCAAGCTGCTGCACGCGTTCGGGGAGTGCGTGGTCCCTCGGGTCACCCTGATCACCCGCAAGACCTACGGCGGCGCCTACATCGCGATGAACTCACGCGCGCTCGGGGCGACCAGGGTGTTCGCGTGGGAGGGCGCCGAGGTGGCCGTGATGGGTCCGGTGGCCGCGATCCGCATCCTGCACCGACGCAAGCTCGCGGAGGTCGCGCCCGACATCCGGCCGCAGGTCGAGGCCGAGCTCGCGGCCGAGCACGAACGGCTCGCCGGCGGCGTCGACAAGGCGCGCGAGATCGGGGTGGTCGACGAGGTGGTCGACCCCACCCGCACCCGGTCCGCGATCGCCCGCGCGATCGACGACTGCGTCCAGGAGCACGGCGTACGCCGCGGGCAGCACGGCAACATCCCGCTCTGAGGGTGTGACGCGCCTGGCGAGCGGGCTCAGACCACGTGGTGGAGCCAGCGCACGGGGGCGCCTTCTCCGGCGTGGCGGAACGTCTCGAGCTCGTCGTCCCACGGCTTCCCGAGCAGCTTGTCGACCTCGAGCAGGAGGGTCGTCTCGCCGACCGCCGCCTTGACCACGGCGGCCTTGAGGCGGTCCTCGGGGATCATGATGTCGCCGTGGAGGCCGGTGACGGCATGGAAGACCCCGAGGTCGGGTGTGTAGGAGTAGCGCGCTCCCTCGGACTGGGACGTCGGGTCCTCGGTCACCTCGAACCGTAGATGGTTCCAGCCGCGCAGGGCCGATGCGATCGCGGCCGCGGTGCCCGGCTCACCGCCGAACGACAGCTCGGCCCGGTAGCAGCCGGCCTGGGCGGGCTGCGGAGACCATTCGAGGTTGACGGCAGCGCCGAGCACGCCCCCGATGGCCCACTCCAGGTGCGGGCACAGCGCCGAGGGCGCGGAATGCACGTACAGCACGCCCCGCGTGGTCGGTGCGGGACGACTGGCGATGTGTGCGGTCACCGTGGCTCTCCTTCATCAGCGGCATCGGAGCGACGCCTTCCCCAGCGGGCTCAGCGGCCGATGTGGGAATCGCCTGAGTGACACGTGTGTAGTTGTGGAGTCATTGTGACCGATGGGACGGCGAAACGCCAGGAACCGGGGCCTCCCCAGATCAGTCGTGCCGCTTCTCGAGGGCCTCGGCTCGCTGCGCGGCGTCGGTGAGCTGATGGGAGTCGACCGCGTGGGTGCGGTGGAACCACGCCAGTGCGTCGCTGTGCCGGCCGGCTGCCTCCAGCGCGTCGGCGTAGGCATAGCGCAGCCGCACCACCCACGGCTCGCGGCTCTTGGACTGCAGGGGCGCGAGCTCCAGGGTCCGCAACGCAGCGTCGAGCTGACCGAGGTCGCGGCGGGCGCCGGACTCGACCAGCGTCATCTCGGCCTTGGCGGGCGAGCCGAAACCCGCGACCGCGGGGCTCCTGGCGAGCTTCAGGGCCTGCTCGGGTTGGCCGAGCGCCCGATGACAGTCGGCCATGATGGGCAGGTAGTCCGTGGCCCCGTTCATCCGTTTGGCGGCTCGCAGCTCGGCGAGCGCCTCCGCGTAGTGGCCCGAGGCGTACGCCGCCTCGCCGGTCGCCTCCCGCACCACCGCCAAGCGTGACGCGCGCGCACGCGCGGCGAGCGTGTGCTGGTAGGCCGTCTCGGGGTCACTGTCGATCAGGGTGCCGGCAGCGGCGAGGTGCCGAGCCACCCGCAGGGCCAGCCGATCCGGGAGCCCCTTCAGCTGTGCGGCGACGCTGCGGTCGAGCTCGCGGCCGGTGATCTCCTCGGGGATCGGTGGGCCGTCGTAGCGGGCCTGCTCCTCAGTACGCGGCACCTGCTGCTTGTCGCCCTTGCGCGACCAGTCGCGGCTGGAACCACGGCCGCCGGACCTCGCCGCACCGGCGCGGCCCTGGCCGCGCGGCCCGCCGGAGCCCGCCGGTCCTCCGCGCCCGGAACCGCTCGGCGTACGTCGGCCGCCGTCTGCCACGTCATCCACTCCTCAGGGGACTGAACTGCGTCCCGGTCCACACGATATCGACACGAACAATGGGGGCCATCGTGTGGATGGCCCCCGTTGGGTGGTGGTTGTTCGGCGGCGTCCTACTCTCCCACATCCTGTCGGGTGCAGTACCATTGGCGCTGGCTGGCTTAACTTCCGGGTTCGGGATGGGTCCGGGTGTTTCCT
>JAICSC010000334.1 GCA_025937085.1 Nocardioides sp. | reverse complement strand
GCGCACGGGGAAGCCGGTGTTCTCCGACCTCCGGTCCCGCAAGAAGACCATGCCGGTCGTGTGGGCGGTGCACCACGGCGGTGCCCCGGGGCGGGAGCTGGCCCGCTGGCTGGCCGGCTCCGACGAGCCGGACGAGCTCGCCCTCCGCCGCGCCGCCGACCTCGTGGAACGTGCCGGGGGACGCGCGTGGGCGCAGCGTGAGGCCCGAGCCCGGATCGACTGTGCCATCGAGGCCATCGAGGCCATCGACGCCATCGACGGTCTCGGGCTCGACCCGGCCCACCGCAGCGAGCTGGCCCACCTCGCCACCTTCGTCGTGGAGCGTGACCTGTGACCGCCACCCGCCCGGTCGAGGTCGGGCCCCTGACCGCCACCGAGGATGACGGCGTACGCCGGACCCTCGACCGCGCCGTCGCCCGCCTTCGCGAGCTCCAGCACGACGACGGCTGGTGGAAGGGCGACCTCGAGACCAACGTGACCATGGACGCCGAGGACCTGATGCTGCGTCACTTCCTCGGTGTCGCCACCGCCGACGGCGACGAGCAGACCGCGCGTTACATCCGGTCGCGGCAGAACCACGACGGGTCGTGGTCCAACTTCGCCGGCGGGCCCGGTGACCTGTCCACGACGGTGGAGTCGTGGGTCGCGCTGCGGATGGCGGGCGACCCGGCCGACGCCGCGCACCTGGCGGCCGCGGGTTCGTTCGTACGACGGGGTGGCGGCGTCGAGCGGGCCCGGGTGTTCACCCACATGTGGCTGTCCCTGTTCGGCCTCTGGTCGTGGGACGACTGCCCGCACCTGCCGCCCGAGATCATGTTCCTGCCGCGATGGGTGCCGCTCAACATCTACGACTGGGGCTGCTGGGCGCGACAGACGATCGTCGCACTCACCGTGGTGAGCGGCGTCGAGCCGGTGCGGCCGGCCGCCATCGACCTCGCCGACCTCCGCTCGGGTGCCGGGCCCGGGCGCCCCGAGCCACTGACCAGCCCGGCGGGTCTCTTCCGCCGCCTCGACCGGGTCCTGCATGCCTACAACCGCAGGCCGGTCCGGTTCCTGCGCGAGCGCGCCCTGCGCAAGGCCGAACGGTGGGTCCTCGACCGCCAGGAGGCCGACGGCGGGTGGGGCGGCATCCAGCCGCCCTGGGTCTACAGCCTGATCGCCCTGCACCTGCGCGGCCACGACCTGGACAGCCCGGCGATGAAGGCGGGACTGGCCGGCCTCGACGGTTTCACCCTGCACACGGAGACGGATGAGGGCCCGGCCCGGTGGCTGGAGGCCTGTCAGTCCCCGGTCTGGGACACGGCGCTCGCCGTGGCCGCGCTGCTCGATGCGGGTGTCGCCCCCGACGACCCGGACGTGGTGCGGGCTACCGACTGGTTGCTCGACGAGCAGATCACCGGGCCGGGCGACTGGCAGGTCCGGCGACCCGACCTGGTCGGCGGCGGCTGGGCGTTCGAGTTCGCCAACGACACCTATCCCGACATCGACGACACCGCCGAGATCGTGCTCGCGCTGCGCCGGGTTCGACACCCGTCGGCCCGGGATCGGCTCGCGGACGCTCTCGATCGAGCGGTCGCCTGGACCACCGGTATGCAGTCCCGCGACGGCGGGTGGGGCGCCTTCGACGCCGACAACACCCGCACCCTGGTGGAGCGGCTGCCCTTCTGCGACTTCGGCGCGGTGATCGACCCGCCGTCGGCTGACGTCACAGCCCACGTCGTCGAGATGCTCGCGGCCGAGGGTCGCTCCGACGAAGAGGCCTGCCGACGCGGGATCGACTGGCTGACCGCGTCCCAGGAGGCCGACGGGTCGTGGTTCGGTCGGTGGGGAGCCAACCACGTGTACGGCACGGGCGCCGTCGTACCGGCTCTGGTGGCGGCCGGCGTCCCGGTCGGCGACTCGCGCATCCGGCGCGCCGTCCGGTGGCTCGAGCAGCACCAGAACGACGACGGCGGCTGGGGCGAGGACCTGCGGTCGTACGACGACCCGGCGTGGATCGGACGGGGTGAGTCGACACCCAGCCAGACCGCCTGGGCGCTGCTGGGGCTGCTGGCCGCCGACGAGGAGTCGGAAGCGGTCCAGGGCGGCCTCCAGCATCTGGTGCGGACGCAACGAGACGACGGCGGATGGGACGAGCACCGCTACACGGGTACCGGTTTCCCGGGTGACTTCTACATCGCCTACCACCTCTATCGGCTGGTGTTCCCCGTCTGGGCGCTGGGCCGATACCTGAACCGACAACAGAACCGACGGGAAAGGGGAGCACGATGACTGCGAGGCCCGCGACCGTCTGTACGCCCCTGCGCTCGGAGTGGCTGGTGCTGCGCGATCGCATCCACGGCGCAGACGTCGTCCGGACCGGCCGAGCCGGAGGCGCGCCCCCGGGTGGGCCCGTGCTCGTGGCCGGCGTCGCCGGCGCCCTGGCCGACGACCTCCGGCCGGGTGACCTCGTCGTCGCGACCGAGGTCTGGCGCGACGCGAGCGACAACCGAGACCGCCGCGCTCGGGTCACCTGTCCGTCGGCGCCCATCGTCGCGGGCGCGCTGCGTCGCAGCGGGCTCCGGGTGCACACCGGGCCGATCGCGACCGTGGACCGCGTCGTACACGACCCGGCCCGTCGTCGCCGACTGGGGGAGACCGGCGTCCTCGCCGTGGACACCGAGTCGGCCCTGCTCGCCGCTCCGGACGGGAGCACGACCGTGGTCCGAGCGATCGTGGACACCCCGGAACATCCGCTGCTGCGGCCCGGCACCGCGTCCCGAGGCGTCACCGCGCTGAGGTCGCTGCGACGCGCGGCCCCGGTCATCGACGCCTGGGCCGATGCGGTGGGCGACCGTGAGGTGCTGCTGGCCGGGCCCCGGTCGTTCTGTGCCGGCGTCGAACGGGCCATCGAGATCGTGGAGCGCGCCCTGGAGCGCTTCGGGGCACCGGTCTACGTCCGCCGCCAGATCGTGCACAACCGGCACGTCGTCGACGACCTGGAGCGGCGGGGCGCGGTCTTCGTGGAGGAGGCGGACGAGGTACCGCCGGGCAGCACCCTCGTGCTGGCCGCGCACGGTGTCGCCCCGTCCGTCCGGACGACCGCCGGCGAGCGCGACCTGCACGTCATCGACGCGACCTGCCCCTTGGTCTCCAAGGTCCACCAGGAGGTACGCCGCTTCTCGGCCCGAGGGAGCACCGTCCTGCTGATCGGACACCACGACCACGAGGAGGTGGTGGGCACGCGCGGCGAGGCGCCCGAGCGGGTGATCGTGGTCGCCGACCCCGAGGAGGCGGCGCGGGTCGAGGTGCCCGACCCCGATCGGCTCGCCTACGTCATGCAGACCACGCTCGCCGTCGACGAGGCCGTCGAGACGGTCTCGGTGCTGCGCGACCGGTTCCCGGCCATCCGGGGCCCCCACAACGACGACATCTGCTATGCCACGACCAACCGGCAGCACGCCGTACGCCGGGTGGCCGACGAGGCCGACCTCGTGCTGGTCCTGGGCTCCCAGAACTCCTCGAACTCCCGACGCCTGGCCGAGGTGAGCGAGGCGGCCGGGACCCCGGCACGCCTGATCGACGACGCGTCGGACGTGCAGCTGTCCTGGTTGCGCGACGTACGCCGGATCGGGGTGACCGCCGGTGCCTCCGCACCCCCTCTCCTCGTCGAGGAGCTCATCGCCGCACTCGGCGGACTCGGGCACACCGTGGTCCGCGCGGTCGGAGACCCGACCGAGGACGTGTCGTTCTCACTACCGAAAGAGGTGACTGCATGAGCATGCCGCTGCGCCAGTCGATGCGGCTGGGCGCGTACCTGATGAAGCAGAAGGTCCTACGGCGCGAGAAGTTCCCGATCCT
>JAICSC010000178.1 GCA_025937085.1 Nocardioides sp. | reverse complement strand
GCGTGCTTCTGCCCAGTCACGCCCGGAACCAGTGCGCACCACAGCACTTCCGCGGACGTCGACCCGGTCGTTCCCGCTTCCGGTGGACACCTCTCCGCCGTCGGCAGTGACCTCGTCGCGGCCCCCCTTGCCACGCACGACGTCAGCTCCGTTGCCGACCAGCGTGTCGGCCCTCGCGCTGCCGAGGAGCACGTCGCGGTGGCCGGCACTGCCCTCTGCCCCCTCGACCCGGACGAGAGTGTCGGTACCGGCGCCGGTCTGCGTGCCCGCGCCCAGATCGACCCTGACCGACACTCCGGTGGTCCGGTAGCTGACCAGGTCGCGTCCGGTGCCTCCATCGATGGCATCGCTTCCCGTGACCTTCTCGATGCGGTCGTCGCCGGCCCCACCGCTGAGGGTGTCGTCCCCCTCCCCACCGGAGATGCGGTCCTCGCCGTCGCGCCCGCTGATCACGTCGTGGCCGCCGCCGCCGTAGATGCGGTCGCCGAGCGGGCTGCCCAGGATCGTGTCGTCGCCGCCTCCGGGGGCCTCGGGGTCGCGGTCGTCGCCATAGAGGTAGCCCCACCAGGTGCCCCCGTCGATGTAGTCGTCTCCGGCACCGCCGGCGATGTCGTTGGTGTCGCCCTCGCCGAAGATTCGATCGTCGCCCGGCCCGCCGTCGATGCGGTCGTTCCCGTCCCCGGCACACACCACGTCGTCGCCGTCCATGGCCGCGAAGACGTCGTCGCCCCCGCCCAGCGACACCACGTCGGGGCCGTCGGTGCCGGTCAGGTCGTCGTCGCCGTCGGTGCCCACGATCGTCGGGGTCAGTCCCTGGCACGTGTCGGGCGAGGCCGCGGCACTCGACCACTCCACGGGCGCCAGCATCATCCCGGCCAGCACACCGACAGCGACGCCGCACACCTTGGACATCTCGCGGGACATGTTGCACTCCTTGTTCGAGGATCGAGGGGTGTTGACCGGTCCGACGCGTCGAGAGGCGGAAAGGTTCGGTCGCGGGTTCCTGGCCGCCGCACCCTCAACGAGACCTCAGGAACGCGCCGAAGTGCGGCACCGTGAAGGCGATCCGGCCGCGCTCGCCGGAGTAGATCAGTCCCTTCTTCAGCAACGCGTCGCGCGCCGGCGACAGCGACTGCGGCTTCTTGCCCAGTACGGCGGCCACCTCGGCGGTCGGCACGGACTCGATGTCGTCGAGCGCCTCGCCACCGTCGGCGAGAGCGCTCGCGGCGTCCGCCATGGCGCGCAGGTACTCCCGCTCCCCCGGCGTCGCCCGCTCGAAGCGGGACCCGAAGAAGCCGACCGCCAGCTCCCGCTCGGCCTCGGGCGCAGCCACTGCCACGTCGCCGGCCGAGATCGGAGATCGCGGCGCGAGGTCCCAGACGGTCTTGCCGTAGGCCTGGATGAAGTAGGGGTAGCCGCCGGTCGCCGCGTACAGCGCGGCCAGCGCGTCCTCGTCGTACGCCGCCTCCTCGGCCTCGGCAGGTGCCCGCAGCGCGAGGTCGGCGTTCTCGCGGTCGAGCCGATCGATCCTCTGGTATCCGAACAGCCGCTCGGAGTAGGACTTCGCCGCTGACAGCACCGCGGGCAGATGCGGCAACCCGGCGCCGACGACGATCACCGGAAGCCCGGACTGGCTGACCTCGTGGCAGGCGGCGCAGAGTGCGGAGACGTCATCGGGGCCGAGGTCCTGCATCTCGTCGAGGAACACCGCGACGCCGCGACCGCGATCCGCGGCGAGTCCCCCGAGGTCTGTGAACAGCTCGACCAGGTCGATCTCGATGTCGCCGGAGTCCGCACGCCCCCGCACCGAGGGGGCGTCGATGCCCGGGTGCCAGCGGTCGCGGAGCTTCGCGTGCGCGCCGGCCTCCCGCTCGGCGAAGGAGCGGATCACACCGAGCACGTGCGTGACCGACTCCTCGTCGGGATGGCCCAGCTCCCGGACCACCTGGTGCAGCGCCGACGACAACGGACGCCGCACGCCCTGGTCCGGCCGCGCCTCGAGCTTGCCGGTGCCCCAGCCGCGGCGTACGGCGGCCGAACGCAGGGTGTTCAGCAGCACCGTCTTCCCGACCCCCCGTAGCCCGGTCAGCACGATGCTGCGCTCCGGGCGCCCGTGCGCCACCCGCTCGAGCACCACCTCGAAGGCGGCCAGCTGGGCGCTCCGCCCGGCCAGCTCCGGCGGCCGCTGGCCGGCGCCGGGCGCGTACGGGTTCCGGATCGGGTCCACGCTCGGACCGTATCGGTCTTTCTAAGCGATTCGGTAGATTTCGCCCGGTGGGGCTCGGTTGCCCGAAGCAAACAGTTCGTTAGTACGCTTGAACTAATGAACTCGATCGCCTCTCCCGCAAGCCTCGGTCCGCGCTACAAGTGGGTGGCCCTGTCCACCACGACGCTCGGCGTCCTGATCGCGACGATCAACTCCTCGATCCTGTTGATCGCGCTGCCCGACATCTTCCGCGGGCTGAAGATCGACCCGCTCGCGCCCGGCAACTCCAGCTACCTGCTCTGGCTGATCATGGGCTACCTGGTCGTCACCGCCGTCCTGGTGGTGACCTTCGGCCGGTTCGGCGACATGTACGGCCGGGTGAAGATGTTCAACGCCGGCTTCGCGATCTTCAGCGTCTTCTCGATCGCCCTCAGCATCACCTGGATGACGGGCACACCGGGGGTGCTGTGGCTGATCATCATGCGGGTCCTCCAGGGTGTGGGCGGCGCGCTGCTGATGGCCAACTCCTCGGCGATCATCACCGACGCGTTCCCCGCCGACCAACGGGGCCTGGCCCTCGGGCTGAACATGGTCGCCGGCATCGCCGGTTCGTTCCTCGGCCTGGTGATCGGCGGCGTACTGGCTCCGGTGCACTGGCGCTTCGTGTTCCTGGTGTCGGTGCCCTTCAGCCTGTTCGGCACCCTGTGGGGCTACCGCAAGCTGCGTGACCTCAGCCCGCGTCGCCGCCACGTCATGGACTGGTGGGGCAACATCACCTTCGCCCTCGGCCTGATCGGCGTGCTCGTCGCCATCACCTACGGAATCCAGCCCCACGGCACGCACCTGATGGGCTGGACCAACCCGTGGGTGCTGGCCTCGATGGTCGGCGGCCTGGTGCTGCTCGCGGCCTTCTGCGTGATCGAGACCCGGGTGGAGCATCCGATGTTCCACCTCGACCTGTTCCGGATCCGCGCGTTCACGTACGGCAACCTGGCCAGCCTGCTCGCCGGGCTCGGCCGTGGCGGCCTGATGTTCATCCTGATCATCTGGCTGCAGGGCATCTGGCTGCCGCGGCACGGGTACTCCTTCGAGTCCACGCCACTGTGGGCCGGCATCTTCATGCTCCCGATGACCGTCGGGTTCCTGGCCGCCGGGCCGTTGTCGGGCTGGCTGTCCGACCGCTACGGCGCCCGTCCGTTCGCCACGGGCGGCATGGTCATCGCGGCCCTGAGCTTCTTCTGGTTCGCCGCCCTCCCTGTGGACTTCAGCTACTGGAGCTTCGCGTTGGCGCTGTTCGTCAACGGCTTCGGGATGGGCCTGTTCGCCTCCCCCAACCGGGCCGCGATCATGAACGCCCTGCCGGCCAACCGGCGCGGTGTCGGCAACGGCATGAGCACGACGTTCCAGAACTCCTCGATGGTGCTCTCGATCGGCATCTTCTTCTCGCTGATGATCGTCGGGCTGGCCGGCTCACTGCCGGAGACCATGCAGTCCGGGCTGACGGCGCACGGCGTCCCGGCCGCCCAGGCGCACGCGGTGGCCGGACTCCCGCCGGTCGCGGTGCTGTTCGCCTCGCTGCTCGGCTACAACCCGGTCCAGTCATTGCTCGGCGACCACACGCTCGAGCAGCTGCACCCGGCCGATGCCCGCTACCTCACCGGCCACACCTTCTTCCCCTCGCTGATCTCGGGGCCGTTCCACGACGGGCTCATCGTCGCGTTCGCCTTCGCGATCGCGGCGTGCGTGATCGCGGCCGCCGCGTCGTGGCTCATGGGCGAGAGATTCGTGCATGCCGACGACCAGCACGAGACCCCCCTCGACTTCGCCCAGCCGGAGGCCGGCGCACCCGAGGGCGAGCACAACGTGCCGGATGACGACGGGCACCGTACGGGCGGGGACGTCACACCGGAGAGCGAGGTCGCCCGATCATGAGCGCACGTCGGACGCCGTCACGCGAGGTGACCCGGCTCGCGGGCGAGGTGCGCACCGAGGTGGGACGTCTGGCCTACCACCTGCGCAAGCCCGCCACGCGCTCGGGCATCACACCGTCCCGGCTGGCCGCGCTGTCGGCACTCGCGCACTACCCGGACGGGGTCCGTCAGGGAGACCTGGCCGAGCTGATGAACATGTCGGCGCCGAGCATGACCCGTCTCGTGGAGATCCTCGAGGAGGCCGGCTGGGTCGAGCGCCGGCGGGACCCGGCCGACCAGCGCTGCCTGCTGCTCGTGCTGTCATCGGTCGGCCGCAAGACCATCGAGGCGCTGCGCGACGAGGCCTCGACCGAGCTCAGCGCAGAGCTGGCCGACCTGACCGCGGACGAGCGCGCGGCGCTGGCAGCCGCCGTACCCGTCCTGCGGAAGCTGGCGGACCGACACCTGGACGTCTGACCCACCCGGTGCCCGAAACCCGGTCAGCCGACCTGGTGGGGTCGCGAGCGGGCGACGGCGTACGCCGTGTCGAGACCCGACCGGAGCAGGTCGATCAGCTCGGGGACCTCGTCGACGGTCAGCCGGAACGACCCGGTACAGACGTTGTCGCGCCACAGCGACAGCACCACGAGGTCACTGTCGTAGTGCCAGGACACCCGCAGCGCGCGCTCGTCACCGCGCGCGTCGAGGAAGATCTCCCCGGCCGCGGGCAGCGGTCGCGCGGTGGCCATGGTCGATTCTCCCTCCCCGAGCCCCGTCGGTCGAGCCCCGTCGGTCGAGCCCTCGTCGAGCCCTCGTCGAGCCCTCGTCGAGCTCCGTCGAGACCACGGGTCCGTCCGATCGGGCGGCTACCCTCGGGGCATGCCGGAGCTGCCCGAGGTGGAGGCGCTGGCCCTCGACCTCAAGGGCCGGCTGGACGGTCATGCCATCGCCCGGGTCCACCTGGCGGCCTTCAGCGCCCTGAAGACCTTCGACCCCCCGGTTCAGGCGCTCGAGGGCACCCTGGTCGACGACGTGACCCGCCACGGCAAGTTCCTCGACATCGAGGCCAGCGGGCTGCACCTGGTCTTCCACCTCGCCCGCGCCGGCTGGATCCGGTGGAAGGACGAGCTGCCCTCGGTGCCACCGCGACCCAACAGCAAGTCCGGGCTGGCGGTCCGGGTCGTGCTCGACGACGGCAGCGGCCTCGACGTCACCGAGGCCGGCACCAAGAAGAGCCTGGCGGCGTACGTCGTCCGGTCACCGCAGGACGTGCCCGGCATCGCAAGCCTCGGTCCCGACCCCCTCGACGACGCGTTCTCCCGCGACACCCTGGCGAACATCCTCGAGGACGCCGGGCGGTCCCAGATCAAGGGCGTGTTGCGACACCAGGGCACCATCGCCGGGATCGGCAACGCCTACAGCGACGAGATCCTCCACGCCGCGAGGATGTCGCCGTTCAAGCCGGCCAACAGCCTGACCGCCGACGAGCTCGACCAGCTCTTCGCGGCGATCAAGGACGAGCTCGGTGAGGCGGTCGACCGCTCGAGGGGGCTGGCCGCGAGCGAGCTCAAGGCGGAGAAGAAGACCAACCTGGCCGTGCACGGCCGCACCGGCGAGAAGTGCCCGGTCTGCGGCGACGTGGTCCGGGAGGTCAGCTTCGCCGACACCTCCCTGCAGTACTGCCCGACCTGCCAGACCGGCGGCAAGCCCCTGGCCGACCGCCGGATGTCGCGGCTGCTGAAGTAGACGTCAGGCGGCCCCGTCGCCGAGGATGCAGAGGGCCCAGCTGTCGTCGCGCCCGGACCGACGATCGGAGGATCGCAGTCACCGGCTGCCTGGGATCCTCCGATGCGTACTGAGCACTCGGGACCACAGGGTTCGATCGTTCCGATCCAGCCGTGTGCGATCAGGATTCCGCCAACGACGGCCGCGAGCCGACAGGGGTCGAGCACCTGGCGCCACCCGGCACGCAGGGTCAGCTCTCCGGCGAGGGCGTTCGCCAGATCGCGGTCGAGGCATGCCCATCGATCGGCAGCCCACTCGTGCCCAACCGGCCATCGAGCTCGACAGTCGTGCCCAGTCCGAGGTGGTCGACGTCGCGATAGTGGACGGCCCGACCCGCGGTGACGCGGCGTTGCCGGTCGCCGCAGGGGAGCCCGTGTGCGGCTGGCTCGAGGCGCTGCCGCGGTGGGCTCAGCCGGGCTTGAACCTCGAGGTCGAACCTGGAACTGCGGGCAACTCGCACACCGGGCGGGGCCACGACCCGGCGCGCGGGCGGGACCAGCGCAGGTCGTTGTCGGTCCCTGCGGCCGCACGTACCTGGGCCCGACTCACCGGGCCGGACTGTCGCCGTAGGAGGGGCCGCAGGTCTCCGAGATCCATCCGCCCACGATGACCGAGTCCACCGCGTCGCACCACCACCGTCCGACTCCCTGTGGAAGCCCACCGGGACCGCCGCATGCGGTCCTGACGGGGCACCTGGTCGAATGGACCCATGCAGATCCCCACCGCCGAGGTCCGCAGCCTTCCCGACCCGCTGCCCGAGGGCCTGTTGGTGCTCGACGTCCGCGAGGACGACGAGTGGGAGGCCGGTCACGTCGAGGGCTCGGTGCACATCCCGCTGATGGAGCTCGGCGCCAGGTACGCCGAGCTGCCGCATGCGGCGCAGACCCTGGTCGTGTGCCGGGTCGGCAGCCGTTCGGCGTACGCCGTCGGGTTCCTGGTCCAGCAGGGCGTGCAGGCCGTCAACCTCGCCGGCGGCCTGGTCGCGTGGGATGCCGCCGGCCGGGCGCTGGTCGCGGACGGCGACCACCCGCCCACCGTGGTCTGAGCCTCGCTGGTCGCCTGCCTCCACTTCCTTGGCCATCGTGGTGAGGTCGGAGTCCCCTGGCGTCGTCGGTCAGCGGACGGCCGGGGGCTCAGCCTGAATCCACCGATTTGCGGCGTCGCGAGCGTCACCAGATGGGTGTGCTGGCAAGGCGCGGGCGCGAGCGTCGTACTGGTTGTCCGTTGAGCGTCCGCAACGCGGCCAGCGCGCCCAGATGGTGGCGCGCAGCAGGTGGAAATCGGTGGATCCAGGCT
>JAICSC010000095.1 GCA_025937085.1 Nocardioides sp. | reverse complement strand
TCTGGTGGTCGGCTCAGAGGTGGGCAGCGTGCTGGTCCACCTGTCGCGTGAGTCCGACGCGTCCTGCACCACTTCGGGCTGCGAGGGGGCACGGGCCATGCTGCCCTGGCTGGTGGCGGCGCTGGCGGTGGCCACCGTGCTGGGGATCGCGCGAGTGCTGGGTCCGGTCTTCGTCACCCCGGCCGTCGGGTCGTGGCTGCTGCCGACCCCGGTCGACCGGGGGCGTCTGCTGCGGTCCAGGTTTCTCTCCGTCGCCGCGACGTCGGTCGCGGTTGTCACGCTGCCGACCGTGGCGGCGGCCACCCTCGGGGGCATGGCCGCAGCTCCGGCCGTCCTGCTCGCGGTCGCGGTGGCGGCGCTCGCTGTGGTCGCGGTCGCCGGCGCCGCCCTCGCGCAGGCCGGCCGCCCCTCGGCCACCGCATGGGTGGCCTGGCTGCTTGCGGTCGCCACCTGGCTCGCCCTGGTCGCCACCGGCGACGGGAGACCACTCGTGTCCGGGCCCGGCCATCGCCTGAGCCCGGCCCTGTGGGTGCTGCTGGCGGTTTCCGCCGTCGCGGCCGGGTCGGCGTCCACGATCGCGGTACGCCGTCTGGGCAGGCTGCCGGCGCGGACCGTGACGCCGGGCGGACGCCTGGTGCCGGCGATGTCGGGTGCGCTCGCGTCCCTCGATCCCGCGCTCGCCTACGACGTCGTCCAGGTGCACGTGGCCCGGGCCCGGGGATTCGTCCGGTCACGCCGTGGCGGTCCGCACGGTCTGGGCGCGGTCTGGTGGCGCGACCTGACCCGGGTGCGGCGGTCTCCGGGCCCGGCCCTGGTCCTGCTGGCCGGCGTCGCCGTACCGCTGGCGGGCTGGCGCGCGGGGGGCGGCACCGTCGACGTGCTCGTCGCCGCCCTCGTCGGCTTCGTGGCAGGGATCCCGCTGGTCGGCTCCCTGCGATCGTGGACGTTGACCCCGAGCCTGGTCCGAACGCTGCCGTTCCGCACCCACTCGGTGCTGCACGCGGCCTTGGTCGTCCCTGCCTGCGTGCAGCTGGCCTTCGGGCTCGCGGTCATGCCCGTACTGCACGCTGCCGGCGTCGGATGGTCCGACGTGGTGCTCGTGGGTCCGGCAGTGGGCGCCGTCGGGCTGGCGTCGGGGGTCCGCTGGATCGCGGCCAAGCCCCCCAACTACTCGCGCCCACTCGTGTCGACTCCGGCCGGCGGCGTCCCGACGAATCTCTACGGCAGCGTGCTACGCGGCTTCGACGTGCTGCTGCTCACGGTGACGCCGATGCTGATCAGCCCGACCGCCACCGGCGCCTGGATCTCGATCCTCCTCAGCGCCACCGTGGTCGAGGTCGTCGTCCGCCGCCGCTGACCGACTCGGCGGCCGCGACAGCCTGCTGGACCCGATCGACGCAGTCCCATCCGACCCAGACGACGCGGGGATCCTTGCGGAACCAGCTGTCCTGCCGCCGCGAGAACCTCCGGGTCGCCGCGGTGGTGGCCTCGACCGCGTCGGCGAGGGTCGTCTCGCCGGCGAGGTACGCCGTCACCTCGCGGTAGCCGATCGCGGTCCGAGCCGTGCGGCCGTCGGTCAGACCGGCGTCGAGGAGGCGGCGTACCTCGTCGACGAACCCGGCGTCGAACATCTCCCGCACCCGCTGGGCGATCCGCGTGTCGAGCGTCGCTCGATCGATGTCCAGCCCGATCTGCACACTGTTCGGATCGGCATATTCCCGACCCGGGAGGTTCGCGGCGAAGGGGCGGCCCGTGATCCGGACGACCTCCAGGGCGCGGACGATCCGGCGGCCGTTGTCGGGCAGGATCTGTGCGGCCGCATCGGGGTCGGCCTCGGCCAGGCGCCGATGGAGCGCGGGCGCCCCGTCCCGCTCCAGGTCGGCCTCGAGCTCGCGTCGTACGCCGGGGTCCGTGCCGGGGAACTCGAACCTGTCCAGCACCGCCCGGGTGTACAGCGCCGACCCGCCCACGAGCACGGGCGTCCGGTCGCGGGCGCGGATCTCGGCGACGGCGGTACGGGCCAGGCTCTGGAACTCTGCGACCGTCAGCGGCTCGGTGACGTCGAGCAGGTCGAGAAGGTGATGCGGGATGCCGCGGCGTTTGGACTCGGGAAGCTTGGCGGTGCCGATGTCCATGCCCCGGTAGACGGCCATCGCGTCGGTGTTGACGATCTCCCCGTCGAGCCGCTCGGCCAGGTCGAGGGAGAGGCCGGTCTTGCCCGCCGCGGTCGCGCCGACCACGGCCACGATCGGGCGCGAGGTCGACATGATGATCAGTGTGGCAGCCGCCAGCAGGGGCCTACTGTGGAGTCATGCCGGGGACCCGCGAGGACGAGTTCGACGAGGACTTCGGCCCCGACGACCCCGCGCACGACCCGGCTCCGCCGTACTGGTTCCCCGGCACGCGGATGCCCGACGAGGCCAGGCGGGTCGGGCTCACACATCATGTGCCCGAGGGTGCGCTGCTCGACTTCGCGACCAAGCTGGACTCGAGCCGCCCCTACCACCGGGCGGTGGCGTGGGTGATGCTCGTGATCTTCGGCCTGCCGGTGGTGTTCCACGTGATCAGCCTGGCGCAGGACCTCGGGGTTCACTGAGTCCCAGACGCGCTAGCGTGACGGCCAACGGCCGTCGGTCGACGGCCCCGACTCGGAGGATGATGATGGGTTTCCTGGATGACGCCAAGAACCTCGCGGACGAGCACGAGGAGCAGGTCGACGCCGCGATCGAGAAGGCCGGCGACATGGTCGACGACAAGACCGGCGGTCAGTACGAGGGGCAGGTCGACAAGGCCCAGGAGTTCCTCGAGGACAAGACCGGCGAGGGTGACGCGGCCCGCTGATCATCCGTCGGTCCGGCTCGTCGAGACCACGGGCTGCTGAGTGATCGACCGCTTCCGGGTGGTCCCCGCGTCGTACGTGTTCCTGCTGCGCCCGGCCGGGGCGGATCGTGGGGACGAGGTGCTGCTGCAGCTGCGGCAGCACACCGGATACATGGACGGCCATTGGGCGGCGGCTGCCGCGGGCCACGTCGAGCGCGGTGAGACGGCGTACGACGCCGCGCGGCGCGAGGCACGCGAGGAGATCGGCGTCGACCTCGGCGACCTGAGCTTCCTGACATCGATGCAGCGCACGCAGCACGCAGAACCGATCGACGAGCGCATCGACTTCTTCCTCACCTGCCGGTCATGGGCGGGGGCGCCCCGCATCGTCGAGCCGGACAAGTGCGCGGCTCTGGACTGGTTCCCGCTGGACGCGCTGCCCGATCCAGTCGTGCCGCATGAACGGTTCGTTCTCGAGCGACTGGGTACGGGAGTAGAGAGATACACGACGTTCGGCTTCTGATGGTGACCTGCCGGCTCGGCGGCTCGTCGGAGGGAGAGATGGGAATGGTGACCGACTTGGGCGAACAGCCCTCACCCGAGATCGAGCCCGCTGAGCCGCCGCCCGGCGGCGTGGACGCGGTCGAGGAGCACCAGTTCGAGGAGCAACCGCTGGTGCCGGACCTGTCGAGGGTCGGCAACGAGGGGTCCAAGGACGAGATCCCGGACGAGGTGACCGAGCCCGACGACACCGCCACCGGCGCGACCAGCGACGGTGCCAGCGAGCCCCACAAGGAGGCGCCCGCGTGAGCGACGGGACCCGCGAGGAACCTCGTGACGGCACCGGCAACGAGCAGGTCACCGAGCTGCAGGACTCGAGCCCGAACGCGGGCGGACCCGACCGCGCGGCGGGCGGGCTTGGCGTGAGCAGCGAACGCGTCGGCGCGACCGGGGGCGGAACCGAAGGCACCGACGGGGAGCGCGACACGTCGGCCCCCGACCACCGCGACCACGGCGACGACGTGGTCGGGTCGGACGCCGAGTTCGAGCAGCGCGAGGAGGAGAACCCCGTCGGCCTCGACCCGAAGGCGGGCTACCCGTCGAAGGACCCGCGCAGCAAGGACCTGCCCTACCAGCCCCGCCGCGGGAACTGAGCTTGCGAAGGGCTCGGGCGGAGAATTCGGCGTGGCCCGCCGGTCCGGTCAGCAGCCGGAGGAGCTCGCCGCCGGTCGGCCGACAGTCGGCATCCCGAGGGTGACGGCGTTGCCTGGCTCGTCGCCCGGCGTGCGCACCTCCCAGGCGTCGCCGGAGCGGGTACGCCGGTGGGCCAGGACGGGCCCGTCCGCGACCAGGTGGTGCGGGGCGGCGTAGGTGACCTCGACCTCGACGACGTCTCCGGGCCGGATCTCGGACATGGGTCTCGAGACGCTCGTTCCTCGCTCCTCGACCACCGAAGAGACGCTCGTTCCTCGCTCCTCGACCACCGAAGAGACGCTCGTTCCTGGCTCCTCGACCACCGAGGTGAAGTGGACGAGGCGGTTGTCGCGCGCCCGCCCGGTCATGCGGTGGGTGGCCGCGTCCTTGCGGCCCTCCCCCTCGGCGACGAGGAGCTCGAGCCGGGAGCCGACCTGCTTCTGGTTCTCCTCCCAGGCGATCTGGTTCACCAGCTCGACGAGCCGGTCGTACCGCTCGCGGACCACCCCGGGCGGCACCTGGTCCGGCATGGTGGCAGCGGGCGTCCCCGGGCGGATGGAGTACTGGAACGTGTACGCCGCGGCGTACCGCGCCTCGCGAACGACCTCGAGAGTCTGCGCGAAGTCCTCCTCGGTCTCGCCGGGGAAACCCACGATGATGTCGGTGGACAGGGCGGCGTCGGGCATTGCGGCGCGGACCCGCTCGATGATGCCGAGGTACTTCTCGCGGCGGTAGGAGCGTCGCATCGCCCGAAGCACCCGGTCGGAGCCGGACTGCAGCGGCATGTGCAGCTGGTGCATGACGTTCGGGGTCTCGGCCATCGCCGCGATCACATCGTCGCGGAACTCCGCGGGATGCGGGCTGGTGAAGCGAACCCGCTCCAGCCCGTCGACGTCTCCGCACGTGCGTAGCAGCTTGCCGAACGCCTGTCGGTCGCCGAACTCCACGCCGTAGGCGTTGACGTTCTGCCCCAACAGGGTCACCTCGCTGACGCCCTCGGCGACCAGCGCGCGGACCTCGGCCAGGATGTCGGCGGGCTCCCGGTCCCGCTCCTTGCCGCGCAGGCTCGGGACGATGCAGAACGTGCAGGTGTTGTTGCACCCGACGCTGACGCTGACCCAGGCGGCGTACGCCGACTCGCGCCGGGTCGGCAGGGTCGACGGGAACACCTCGAGCGACTCGAGGATCTCGACCTGCGCCTCCTCCTGCACGCGGGCACGCTCCAGGAGCACCGGGAGCGACCCGATGTTGTGGGTGCCGAAGACGACGTCGACCCACGGCGCCCTTTTCGTGATCGTGGCCCGGTCCTTCTGGGCGAGACATCCGCCGACCGCGATCTGCATGCCGGGCCGCTTCGCCTTGACCGGCGCGAGGTGGCCGAGGTTGCCGTACAGCTTGTTGTCGGCGTTCTCCCGCACAGCGCAGGTGTTGAAGACGACGACGTCGGCGTACTCCCCCTCGGGAGAGGGGACGTAGCCCGCCTCCTCGAGCAGACCGGTGAGCCGCTCGGAGTCGTGCACGTTCATCTGGCACCCGTAGGTCTTGACCTCGTAGGTGCGCGGTGCCGCGGTCTCGATCGTGCTCATGACAGTCGCCAAGCGTACGGCGCGCTCCGCGGCCGAGCGGAATCGTGCACCCCCTATAGTCCACTCGTGAGCCGCACGTGGATGCGTCGCGAGATCGCCGAGCAGGGCGCGGCGGTGACGGCCACGCTCGACGAGGTACGCCGTCAGGCCGAGCGGGTGCGCGCGGCGATGTCCGGGCGTCGGCACATCCTGTTCGTCGCGCGCGGATCTTCGGACAACGCCGCGATCTACGGCCGCTACCTCGTCGAGACCCACCTCGGCGTCCAGGCCTCGCTGGCCGCGCCGAGCGTCGCCACCCACTACCGGGCGCGGCTCGACCTCTCCGACGCACTGGTGGTCAGCGTCTCGCAGTCCGGGCGCACCGAGGAGATCGTCGAGGTGCAGCGCTGGGCAGCCTCGCTCGGGGCCGCCACGGTGGCGGTCAGCAACGACGCAGACAGTCCGCTGGCCACGGAGTCCGACGTAGCCCTCACCACGCAGGCGGGCACCGAGCGGGCCGTCCCGGCGACGAAGTCCTACACCGCGCAGCTCGCCGCCCTGGCCGGCCTGGCGGCGACCCTCGACGGGGGTGACGACCTGTGGGCGCTGCTCGACCGGGTGCCCGGCGAGGTCTCCCGGCTGGAGTCGGCCGAGGAAGGGGTCGCCGCAGCGGTGGAGGCGCTCGACGCGTCGGAGGAGCGGCTGGTGACCGGCCGCGGGCTCGTCTTCGGCACCGCCCTCGAGGTCGCCCTGAAGCTGGAGGAGACCTGCCTGCAGCCGGTGCGCGGCCTGTCGTACGCCGACCTGCGGCACGGACCGATCGCCGTGGTCGGTCCCGGGCTGACGGCCGTGGTGATGGCGGCTGAAGACGGGCCGCTGCTGAGCCCGATCGTCGAGCTGGCCCACGATCTGACAGGGAGAGGCGCCCAGGTACTCGCGATCGGCGGCGACGAGACCCTGGCGGCGGCGTCGGCGTACCACGTGCCGGGCCCGGACCTCCCCGAGGCCGTCGCCCCGATCGGCCTGATCGTGCCGGCTCAGCTGATCGTCGAGTCCCTTGCCCGGAGACTGGGTCTCGACCCGGACTCCCCCCGCGGCCTCTCCAAGGTCACCACCACCGATCCGACGTGATCCGATAGTCCCCGACGTTCTGGTCGGGTTACCGGCCAGTAACCCGACCAATTCGTCGGGGACTATCGGTTCGAAGGGATCCGGGCCACGGCATCGGGGACCCCCGGGGCGCTCGCCGTGACGGTCACCTCGAAGACGCCGGGGCTGGTGTACCGGTGGCTGCCCGCGATCGCGTAGAGGCTGTTGACGCAGGTGGGCGTGGCCGGTGTCCCGTCGACCGTCCCGGCGCCGGCCGTCCCGTCGCCCCAGTCGATCGAGACCGTGATCGAGGCGGCCGGGATCCCCGGCGCCGACAGTGACGCCAGGGTCCCGTCGACGTCTCCGTCCACGGCGCGTACGTCGGGCGACGCGGCGAGGTCGAGCCGCCAGGGGACCTTCGGAGTCGGGTGGAAGTTGGTCCCGGCCAGCGTCAACCGCGCCCCCTGCGCGGCCAGCCGAGGCAGGAAGTCGGCGTAGTCCCTGGCTGACTGCGGGGTCCAGCCGACCTCGGACAGCGCGATCAGCCGCGGGAAGACCAGGTACTGGATCTCGCGGAGATTCCGCACGGTCTCGGCCCACAGCGCACCCTCGACACCGATCACGTCCTGGTCCGTGACGCCGGTGACGTAGCCGCCGGGGTCCCAGTTGTAGAACTCGTCGACGTCACAGCCGAGTTCGCACGCCCAGCTCAACCCGAGGCCCGGCGGCACGTCGCCGTCGGGACCGGCGACGTACTTCAGGTCGAGATAGGTGTGGTTGGCCGGCGCCATCACGATCTTCATGCCCTTGGCGACCGCCTCGCGCGCAGTCGCCGTGTCCGGGCTGTCGCCCGACGCGGGGTTCCAGTACTCCGCGACCGAGCCGGCCGGCGGGTCGGTTCCCGGGCCGGCGAGCTCGGCCCACCCCATCACGGTCTTGCCCTGCGCGATGACGAGCGGCATCTCGGCGTTGAGGAACGCGGCGTACCGGTCCTGGCTCAGGACCGTCGACGGCACCTCGTCGCCGCCGACATGGAAGTACGGGCTCGACGACATCGCCGCGAGCTGGGTGATGATCGCGTCGTAGATGGTGAACGAGTTCTCGCTCTCCGGGCACAGCGCGCTGTGGCCGACGTCGCCGGTGAAGTTCCACTGCGGCGGGTGGTTGACGCTGCAGTTGATGTCCTGCGGGTGGCCGTTCAGCAGCGGGTTCGCGGTGTCGTCGTACTCGGACATGATGATCGCGTTGTTGTGGCCGGGTGAGTCGACCTCTGGGACAACACTCATGAAGTGCGCGGCGGCGTACGCCACGACGTCCTGGTAGTCCTGCTGCGTCCAGAACCCGCCCGGGTCCATCGTCCGACCGTCGGTGCCGACGGAGCCCTGGCTACCGACGTCGGTGAGGTTCGGGAAACCGTCGATGACGATCCGGAAGCCCTGGTCGTCGCTGACGTGCAGGTGCAGGGTGTTGATCTTGTACGCCGACGCCTCGTCGATCAGCCGCATCACCGTCTCGGGGGTCTGGAAGTGGCGGGCGATGTCGAGCATGAGTCCGCGATAGCCGTACCGCGGGTGGTCGACGACGTGCACTGAGGGGATCGTCCACGGGCCGCGGGCCGTCGTCCTGCTCTCGACCCGCGCAGGCAGCAGCTGCCGGATCGTCTGGATGCCGTTGAACAGCCCATGGGCCGTCTCAGCGGCGAGGTTCACCCCCTCGGGGCCGGCGTCGAGTACGTACCCCTCGACGGCCTGGCTCGGGGGCAGCTCGGGGGTGTCGCCCAGCTCGAGCCGGATGTCGCGGGCGCCTCCGGGACCGGACACGACCGGCAGCGGATACCCGGTCGCCGGGCGCAGGTACGCCGCCAGATCCTCGGCCACGGCCTGGGCAGCCGATCCCGGCTCGGCGACGATGTGCGTCAGGCTGGTGATCGTGAACTCGCCCGTGCCGAGGGTCATCGAGACGGGCTTCGGCACCAGCTGGGGGGTCGCGGACGGCCCGGCTGAGGCCGGCGGCGAAGAGGTGATGGACACGGCGTACCCCGCGAGGACGGCGATGATCAGACCGGTGCTACGACGGCGCGTGGGCACTGCTGACCTTCGCCCGCCGAGCAGCGGGGAACATGCACAACCCGCGAGCCGTGCATGGTCCCACGCGCTCGGTCTACACCGGTGCGCCCGACACGACAAGAGCCCGGTTCGTCGTCAGTAGCTCAGGCCATAGCCCAGCGGGTAGAGGACTCCGCTCCCATCGGTGTTCGGCACGGAGACCGGCAACCTGCCCGTCGGGTTGACCTCGCCGTAGATCACCTTGACCAACGAGGCGATGGAGTCACCGGTGTACCCGTATGCGTCGAGCACCGCCGGCGCCTCCGGGAAGGCGGCGACGTCGTACGGGTTGCGCATCGCGGTCACCACGACCTTCTTCCCGGTCGCGAGGAGCGCACGAACGAGCTTCGTCTGGGCGACGTCGGACGCCGTGGGCTGCCCGGTGGTCGCGTCGAGCGCCCAGGCGTTGTAGGTCGAGACCACCACCAGGTCCTTGTCGGCGGCGGCCGCGACGACCTGGTCGATCAGCGAGTCCGACGGTGTCGTCCCGGTCTGGAACACCTGCGTGGTCGCGCCCCGCTCGGTGAACTCGTCTCCGAGCTGTGCCGTCGTGTTCACACCCCACCCCGTGACGAGCACGTTGCTCGGTGCGTCACCAAGCGGCAGCACGCCGCCGTCGTCCTTGACCAGGGTCGTCGTCCGGTCGGTGACCGCCTGCGCGGCGGCGAGGTGGTCGGGTGCGCCCTGCACGGTCGGCGCGACGGCGGGGTCGACGTACGGGTTCGAGAAGAGGCCGTGCTGGTACTTGTGCAGGAGGATCCGGTAGACCGACTCGTCGATCCGACGCTCGCTGATGGTGCCGTTCCTGACCGCGTCGAGCACGGCGCCGTACGCCGTGTCCATCTTCGGCGGGATGAGCAGCTGGTCGGCGCCGGCCAGGATCGCCTGGACCGGGGCGACGTCCGGCGGGTACGTCGACGTCGCACCCGCCATGTCGAGCGCGTCGGTCACGATCAGGCCCTTGAAGCCCAGCTCGTCGCGCAGCACGCCGGTGAGGATCTTGTGGCTCATCGTCGCCGGCGCGCCGGACGGGTCGACCGCCGGGAAGACGACGTGGGCGGTCATGATCGTCTCGACCCCGGCTGCGATCGCGGCCTTGAAGGGCGGCAGGTCGGTCGACTCGAACGTGGCCAGGTCGTGGGTCACGATGGGGAGCCCGAAGTGGCTGTCCACACCCGTGTCCCCGTGACCGGGGAAGTGCTTGGAGACTGCCGACTCGCCCGCGTCGTGGAAGCCCTGGATCTCGCCGGTGACGATCCGCGAGACCAGCGCGGGGTCGCCGCCAGGTGAGCGGACCCCGATGACAGGGTTGTTCGGGTTGATGTTGACGTCGGAGTCGACGCCGTAGTCCTGGGTGACCCCGACCGCCTTCAGCTCCGTGCCGATCACGTCGCCAGAGGTGCGGGCATCCTGCGCGGAGCCGTCGGCGCCGAGGGCCATCGCACCGGGCATCTGCGTCGTCGGCGGGCCGAAGCGGGCGACCAGCGCGCCGCCCTCCTGGTCCACCGAGATCTGCAGCGGGATCTTCGCCGGCTGTGCCAGCGATGCGGCCTGGAGCCCGTTGGACAAGGTGGCCACCTGGGCGGGGTCGCCGATGTTGTCGTCGCTGGCACAGCCCGAGCAGGGCACCCGAGTCGTGTAGTAGATGACGCCGCCCGGCTGGTACTTCGCGATCGCCTGGGCCGGCGTGTCGACGCCGTACAGCGCTTGGTTCACCGACTTCGCGGTGTCGCTGACGTCGGTGGCGTCGCGGCCGGCCACCTCGATCACGAAGAGCTGGCCGACCTTCTGCTCCAGCGTCATGTGCCGCATCTTCGAGATGATCAGGCCACGGTACGGCGCGTCGCCGGAGTGCCCGTCACCGGCCGTGGCGGCGGGTGCACCGAGCGTCGCGGCCATCGCGACGGTCAGGCCGACTACGGTCAGGCCGATCACCAGCCGGAGCGGTGTCACGGTGCGGCGGTGGGTGGATGCTGCGGACATTGGCGCCTCCGGGCTCATGTACCTGCCCCCCGAGATGAAGGACCTCACGACACTAAACCTGGCGGCGCCGGGTTGGGAACGGGGTCGACCAGAAGGGGCACCGCGCTGACGTCGTCGTTGCGGGCCGCCCTGGCGGCCGACCCGTCGACCTGATGGGCTGACTCACTCGGCCTGGCTCGGCCCGAGCGACGTTCACCCCCGGGATCGGCGGGCCGCGGTGAGTGAGGTCGCCACTCTTGTGAACACGGCCGTGTCGACGTCGACCCCGGCGTGGCGGAGGGCGAGAACGCAG
>JAICSC010000281.1 GCA_025937085.1 Nocardioides sp. | reverse complement strand
CTGAATCGTCCAGGAGCTGAGTGACCAGGCCGTACCGGTCGGCGGTCTCGGCGTCGATCGTGTCGCCGAGCATGAGCAGCTCGGTGGCGCGCCCGTAGCCGACGAGCCGCGGCAGGAGGTACGCCGCTCCCATGTCGCCGCCGGACAGCCCGACCTTGGTGAACAGGAACGCGAACCTGGCCTGCGGCGTACAGATCCGGAAGTCGGCCGCGATCGCGACCACGCTGCCGGCCCCGGCGGCGATGCCCTGGATGCCGGCGATGATCGGGATCGGGCACTCGCGCATCGCCCGGATCACGTCGCCGGTCATCTTGGTGAAGCCGATCAGGCCGTCGGCGTCCATCCGGATCAGCTCGCCGATGATCTCGTTGACGTCGCCGCCGCCGCAGAACCCCTTGCCCTCTCCACGGATCACCAGCACCTTGGTGTCGCCGCGATGCGGCAGCTCGGCGAGGAGGTCGCGCAGGTCGGCGTACGACTCGAAGGTCAGCGGGTTCATCTTCTCGGGCCGGTTCAGGGTCACCGTGGCCACGCCGTCGGCCACCGAGAAGTCGAAGTGCTGCCAGTCCTCGGTGATCCCCGCGCTGGCCCGGTATCGAGTCACTCGCTGCCCTTCATGAGCTGCCCTTCATGAGTCGCCCTTCATGAGTCGCCCTTGATCAGGCCGCGGGCGATGATCGTCCGCTGCACCTCGGACGCACCCTCGTAGATCCGCGGCGCCCGCACCTCACGATAGAGCCGCTCGAGCAGATGACCCTTCTGCAGGCCCCTCGCGCCGTGCAACTGGACGGCCTGGTCGACGACCCACTGCGCGGTCTCGGTCGCGAAGAGCTTGGCCTGCGCGGCGGTCGTCGTGATCTGGTGCGTCGGCGCGCCGCTGTCGTACGCCGCGGCCGCGCGGCGTACCAGCAGCCGCCCGGCCTCGACCCGCGTCGCCATCTCCGCCAGCGTGTGCTGGGTCGCCTGCTGGTCGATCAGCCTCCCGCCGAACAGCTCCCGTTCCCGCGCCCAGGCCAGGCTCGCGTCGAGCGCGGCCTGACCCATGCCGACCGCGAACGCACCGACGCTGGGGCGGAACAGGTCGAGCGTCCGCATCGCGACGGCGAACCCCTCGTCGACCTCGCCGAGCATATCCTCGGCCGTGACCCGCACGCCGTCGAAGTGCAGGGTGCCGAGGGCGTGCGGCGCGACCATGTCGAGGCGTTCGCCGGTCAGCCCCCGCGCGTCGCCGGCGACCGCGAACGCCGTGATCCCGCGCGCCTTCGTGCCCGGCGAGGTGCGGGCAAAGACGGAGTAGACGTCGGCGTCGGGGGCGTTGGAGATCCAGGTCTTGGTCCCGTGCAGGGTCCACGCGTCCGCGTGTCCTGAGTCAGTCGAAGGTTCGGGACGGGCCTCCAGGGTCAGGGCGCCGGCGTCGGAGCCGGCGTCCGGCTCGGAGAGGGCGAAGGCGGGTACGACGTCGCCGCTCGCCACACCGGGGATCCAACGGTCGCGGGTGGCGTCGTTGCCTGACTGGAGGATCGGGTAGGAGCCGAGCCCCTGCAGGGCCAACGCCGTCTCGGCCTCGGTGTTGACGGTCGCCAGCATCTCCCGGAGCAGGCACAGCTGCATCGCCGCCGCGTCGCGGGGCGCCTGGTCGGGCGCACCACCGAACAGCCCGCGCAGGAGCCCGGCCTCGCCCAGCGCCTTCACCAGCGGCCGGTTGACGGCGCCGTGGACGGGCGGGATCTCGCCCAGCGACCCGGCCACCGAGCGCACCCACGCGGCGTACCCCACCTGCTCGGCCGTCAGCCCGAACGCGGTGTCGCTCGAGCGCATGTCGTCCACGCCGCCGACCATACCCGCGACCGTATTGCGTCTTGACAACGCCCGTCAAGAACGCGCAATGTTGGGATAGTCCCTGACAACATGGTTGCTCCAGCCCCCCGGTGGCGACCGTCTTGTCAGGGACTATCCCACCCAGGCGGAGGACCCAGTTCGGAGGCGCAGTGCGGATCGCGGTGATCGGTGGGGGTCCGGGCGGCCTCTACTTCTCGGCCCTCGCCCAGCAGCTGGCCGCTATCCGTGATGGGCCGGGTCAGCAGCACGAGATCACGGTCTGGGAGCGGAACGCCGCGGACGACACGTTCGGGTTCGGGGTGGTGTTCAGCGACGAGACGCTGGGCGGGATCGAGCACGCCGACCCGGCGGTCTTCGGGCGGATGCAGCGGGAGTTCGCGATCTGGGACGACATCGACGTCCACTTCAAGGGCGAGGTGCAGACCAGCGGCGGCCACGCGTTCGCCGCGATGAGCCGGCGCCGGCTGCTCGAGATCCTCCAGGAGCGCTGCCGCGAGCTCGGCGTCACCCTGAACTTCCGCACCGAGGCGCCGGACGTCGACCAGCTCGCCGCGTCGCACGACCTCGTCGTCGCCGCCGACGGGCTCAACTCCGCGGTCCGCCAGCGTTACGCAGACACCTTCCGGCCGACCCTCGACGTCCGCGACTGCCGCTACATCTGGCTCGGCACCGACAAGGTGTTCGACGCGTTCAAGTTCTACATCCAGCAGACGCCGTACGGCGTGATGCAGATCCACGGCTACCCGTTCGACGCCACCGGCTCGACGTTCATCGTCGAGATGACCAGCGAGGTCTGGCGGCGTGCGGGGTTCGCCGACTTCGCCGACCGCGACTGGGCACCCGGCGAGTCCGACGAGAAGTCGACCGCCCTGATCCGGGAGCTGTTCGACGACATCGTCGGCGGTCACGAGGTGATGGCGAACAACTCGCGCTGGATCAGCTTCACCACGGTCCGCAACGAGCATTGGGTCCATCAGAACGTCGTGATCCTCGGCGACGCCGCGCACACCGCCCACTTCTCGATCGGCTCCGGCACCAAGCTGGCGATGGAGGACGCGCTCGCGCTGGCCGCCTGCCTGCACGAGGAGCCGGACGTCAGGACCGCGCTTGCGACGTACGAGGAGGAGCGCAAGGCCGTCGTGCTCTCCACCCAGCGTGCGGCGCAGGCGAGCCTCGAGTGGTTCGAGAACCTCGCGCAGTACGTCCACCAGGACCCGACCCAGTTCGCCTTCAACATCATGACCCGCTCACGACGGGTCACCTACGACAACCTGCGCGTGCGCGACCCGGAGTTCGTCGCCCGCTGCGAGGCCTGGTACGCCGAGCAGCCTTCGGTGGTCGAGCCCTTCGAGACGCCTCGTCCCTCGACTCCTCAGGAACCACCGACCGAGCGCCAGCGAGGCAGTGTCGAGACCCGAACCCCCCCGATGTTCCAGCCCGTCACGCTGCGGGCCTCTGGACCGTCAGGGGGCCCCGGACTGACCCTGAACAACCGGGTGATCGTCTCCCCGATGGACATGTACGTCGCGAAGGACGGCGTCCCCACCGAGTTCCACCTCGTCCACCTCGGCGGCAAGGCTCTGGGCGGCGCCGGCCTGGTGATGACCGAGATGATCTGTCCCTCGGCGATCGGCCGGATCAGCCCCGGCTGCGGAGGCCTGTGGACCGATGAGCAGCGCGACGGCTGGAAGCGCGCGGTCGACTTCGTGCACGCGAACAGCTCCGCCGCGATCGGCTGCCAGCTCGGGCACTCCGGCGCGAAGGGCTCGACCAAGCTGATGTGGGAGGGCATCGACGAGCCGCTCCCGGCCGACAACTGGGAGGTCGTCGCCGCTTCAGCCGTCGCCTACTCCGACCTCAACCAGACGCCGCTCGAGCTCGACCACGCGGGCCTCGACCGGATCCGCGACGAGTTCGTCGCCTCCGCGCGGCGCGCCGCCGAGGCCGGCTTCGACCTGCTCGAGCTGCACTGCGCCCACGGGTACCTGCTGTCCGGCTTCCTCTCGCCGATCACCAACCGGCGCACCGACGAGTACGGCGGCGACGTGGCCGGTCGCCTGCGCTTCCCGCTCGAGGTCTGGCACGCGATGCGCGACGTGTGGCCGGCCAGCAAGCCGATGACCGTGCGCATCTCGGCGACCGACTGGGTCGAGGACGGCCAGACGCTCGAGGACGCGCTGGCCGTGGCCGCCGCGTTCGCCGAGGCGGGAGCCGCCGCGATCGACGTCTCGACCGGGCAGGTCACCAAGCGCGAGCGCCCGGCGTTCGGCCGCAGCTACCAGACGCCGTACGCCGACGCGATCCGCAACCGGCTCGGCATCCCGACGATCGCGGTCGGCGTGATCTCGTCGTACGACGACGTGAACTCGATCCTGATGGCCGGCCGCGCCGACCTCTGCGCGCTGGGCCGGGCACACCTGTACGACCCGAACTGGACCCTCCATGCCGCCGTCGAGCAGGACTACGACGGGCCCGGCGCGGTCTGGCCGGACCCGTGGCGGGCCGGCCGGCGCAAGCCGCAGACCGGCCGCACCGACGGCCCCAAGCCCCGCCTCGAGCTGATCCGGTCCGGGGCGACCGGGACCTCGCACCGGCGGTGGCGTCCCGGCCCGAGCCAGAGCTGAACCAGAGCTGAACCAGAGCCGGACCGGAGCCGGTCAGGAGATGGCGCGCGAGCGCATCCGGCGATGCACGGCCAGCTCGATCACGTTGGTGGTCAGCCGCCGGGGCGGTTTGCGCAGCGTGCGCCGGGTCACGCGTCCCTCACGGACCGTCACGGCCACCAGCTCGCGGGACTCGACGTCGTACGCCGCCACCACCCCGTCGTAGGCGCGCATCCCCGAGTCGAGCGTGACCAGGTCACGCAGCGAGGCGACGCAGTCCTCGAGGCTGATGCCCGCCCGCGGACGGATCGTCTGCCCGTCGCACGACGGGATCCAGCCCGACCCACGCACCCAGTCCTGGGCGCTCGCCCGGAACG
>JAICSC010000352.1 GCA_025937085.1 Nocardioides sp. | reverse complement strand
TCGGCTGTGTCCTTGCCTGGGTCTTCGTCAGCTGTCCTGCCCCCTCGTCGAGCATCTGCCCGGCGAGGCGGCTGCCGACGCCGGCAGCGTCGGCCGGGTCGCCGGTGGCGGACATCCGCACCGCCAGCGTCCCGTCGGGTGAGAGCGCAGTCGCCCGCACCCAGAGCTCTTCTCCTCCGTCTCCCTCGACGACCTCGGCCAGCACCCCGATCGGAGCGGTGCACCCGCCCTCGAGCGTCGCCAGCACGACCCGCTCTGCGGTGACCGCGGCCCGGGTGTGGGCGTCGTCGAGCACGGCCACCTCGCCTGCCAGGTCGTCTCCTTCCCGCGTCTCGACGGCCAGCGCTCCCTGCCCCGGGGCCGGCAGCACCTGAAGCGGGTCGAGGACCTCGGTCACCTCGTCGAGGCGCCCGAGGCGGGCCAGCCCGGCGCGAGCGAGGACGACCGCGTCGTACGCACCGTCACGGACCTTGCGGATCCGGGTGTCCACATTGCCGCGGATGTCGGCGATCTCCAAACCGAGGCCGAGGGCGTGCAGCTGAGCCGCCCGGCGAGGGGACCCGGTGCCGACGCGGCTGCCGACCGGGAGCTCGCCGAGGGTGAGTCCGTCGCGGGCGACGAGGACGTCGCGCGGGTCCTCACGGACGGGTACGGCGGCCAGCGCGATGCCCGCGGCGAGCTCGGTCGGAAGGTCCTTCAGCGAGTGGACGGCGACGTCGATGCGGTCGTCGAGCAGGGCCGCCCGCAGGGCGCTCACGAAGACACCGGTGCCGCCCAGCTGCACCAGCGACCGGCCGTCACGATCGCCCTCGGTCGTGATCTCGACCAGCTCGACCTCGCGCCTCAGGGCCTCGCTCAAACGGTCGGCGACCCAGCGGGACTGGGTGGTGGCGAGTGCCGACGCACGGGTGCCGAGGCGGATCGCGCGGCTCATGGCTCCTCCCGCGGCTGGTGCGGCTCCATCGGCCGGGTGACGGCGTCGACGGACTCGGGGTCGAGGGCGAACAGCTCCGCCAAGGCTGCCGCGTAGGAGACGGCGTCGCGGTCGCCGAGCTGCTTGGCGCGGATCGTCGGCTGATGGACGAGCTTGTCGGCGACTCGACCGAGTGCCTGGAGGAACTCACCGCGGGTGGCCTCGTCGAGATCCGGCAGCCGGCGCTCGAGACGGCCCATCTCGGACTCCACGACGCCGGTGGCCATCGAGCGCAGTGCGACCACGGTCGGGGTCATGCTCGCCTGCTGGCGGGCCGACAGGAACGCCTCGACCTCGTCGGTGACGATGGTGCGGACGGCCTCGACCTCGGCTCCGGCGTCCGAGCCGCGGAGGTCCTCCCCGAGGTCGGCCAGCGTGACCAGGGTGACGCCCGGCAGGTCGACGACCGACGGGTCGATGTCGTGCGGCAGGGCGAGGTCGACGAGGGCGACCGGCCCGGGCGCGGCCGCGACCGCGTCGCGGTCCACCAGCACCCCGCTGGCGCCGGCGCACGCCAGGACGACGTCGGCAGCCGCCACCTCGGGGCCGACCTCGGTCAGCGGAGCCGCGCGGGCGCCGTACTCGGCGGCGAGGCGCTCGGCTCGCTCCGGCGTCCGGTTGACGACGACGACCTCGCCGGCTCCACGGCGTACGACGGTGGCGACGCCGAGGGCGGCCATCGCGCCGGCGCCCACCACGACGACCCGGCGACCGGTCAGGTCGCCGGCACGGTCGAGGGCAGCGGAGACGAGGGTCGGCGCGAAACGGTCGATGCCGGTCTCGGCGTGAGCGCGCTTTCCGACGCGCAGCGCCTGCTGGAAGAGCGTGTTCAGGACCGGCCCGACCGAGCCCTGCTCCTGGCCGCGCCGGAGCGCGTCACGGGTCTGCCCGAGGACCTGCGCCTCGCCCACTGCCATCGAGTCCAGACCGGCCGCCACCTGGAACAGATGGGAGACGGCGCCGTCGTCGTAGTGGACGTAGAGGTGTGGGAGCAGGGCCTCGACGCTCTCGCCCGCCGGCGCGAGCAGCCGCTGCGAGATGTCCTCCACGCTTCCGTGGAACCGGTCGACCGAGGCGTAGATCTCGAGTCGGTTGCAGGTCGCGACGACCGCCGCCTCGGAGACGTGCGGGTTGGCGAGCACGTCCTCGACGAGCTTGGTCGCGCCGTCTGCGTCGACGGCGACCCGCTCGAGCAGGGCGATAGGTGCGGAGCGGTGGGAGACCCCCACGACCAAAGCACTCATGCGGGCTCCGCAGTGGCCTTGCGCTGCTCGTGGTAGGCGAGCACCTGGAGCTCCTTGGAGAGGTCGACCTTGCTCACCGCGACCCCGAGGCCGACGTTGAGGACGGTCGGGGCGAAGTTGAGGATGCTGGTGATCCCGGCGCCGACCATCGTGTCGGCGACGTCCTGGGCGGCGGCGGCCGGAGTCGCGATCACACCGATCGCCACCCCGTGCTCGTGCACGATCGCGCGCAGGTCGGTGAACGGGCGTACGACGACTCCCGCGACGACCTCGCCGTGCCGCCGGTCGTCGGCGTCCAGCAGCGCCACGACCCGGAATCCCCGGCTCCGGAAGCCGGAGTAGTTGGCCAGGGCGTGACCCAGGTTGCCGATCCCGACGATCACGACCGGCCAGTCGCGGGTCGCGCCCATCTCGCGCGCGATCTGGTAGCGCAGGTAGTCCACGTCGTAGCCGACGCCGCGGGTGCCGTAGCTACCGAGGTACGACAGGTCCTTGCGGAGCTTGGCGCTGTTGACACCAGCCGCAGCGGCGAGGTCCTCGCTCGAGCACACGGTGGTGCCGCCCTCCGACAGCGTGCTGAGCGCCCGCAGGTACACGGGGAGTCGAGCGACGGTCGCCTCGGGGATCTCCCGGGCGGTCTCGTGGGACGTCCGTGCGGTCACAGCTGTCGTCTTTCCAGCCGCCGGACACAGGGTCGAGCCCTGAGGTGGGACAGGCCCGGACCGAGCGGCTCGTTCACTGTAGAAGTTTGTGAACGCGAGAACAAAATCCCGCGCCCGTGCCCGAGCTTGCGAGGGCACGGAGTAGCGCGGGAGGTCGAGGAGCGTCGGCTCAGACCCGAGGAACGAGGGGCTGAGCGACGCGTCACGAAACCCGGCGACGGTGCCTGGGGCTCAGCCTGGATCCACCGATTTCCACCTGCTGCGACGCCGCAAATCGGTGGATCCAGGCTCAGCCGCGGTCTCGACAGGCTCGACCGATTGAACAAGCCCGACCGATGAGCAGGGGCCGCGTGCTCAGGCGTAGCGGTGGCTCTTGGCCGCGTGTCCGGCCTCGCGGGTGCAGGTGCGGCCGCCCATGTTGCGGTGCCCGCACAGCGCCGACTCCGGCTCGGGCTGGTCGGGCTGCGCTGCTGTGGCGACCTTGGGGGCCGCCGCCGGCACCTTCGGCGCCGGACGCGGCGTACCCCTGGCGGCGCGAGCCGCGGCGTCGGCGT
>JAICSC010000424.1 GCA_025937085.1 Nocardioides sp. | reverse complement strand
CGGCTCGCCTACGGCCGGCTGGAGAGCCCGCTCCCGTACGCCGTCCTGGAGGACTACGACCGGTCGCTGCGCGAGGTCGAGCTCCCGGCGTACGTACTCGACAACGGGGTGCTGCGCGCGACCGTGCTGCCGACGCTCGGCGGCCGGGTCTGGTCGCTGTACGACGACTCCCGCGGGCGCGAGCTGCTGTTCCGCAACCCGGTGCTGCAGTTCGCGAACTTCGGGCTGACGAATGCCTGGTTCGCCGGGGGCATCGAGTGGAACCTCGGCTCGACCGGTCACACGACCATGACGTGCCGGCCGGTGCACGCCGCCGTGGTCGCCGGACCGGACGGTGACGTGCTGCGGCTGTGGGAGTGGGAGCGGACCCGTGACCTGGTGCTGCAGGTCGACCTCTCCCTGCCCCGGGGGTCGGACCGGTTGTACGCCTCGACCCGGGTGATCAACCCGGACCCGGAGGAGAAGCCGCTCTACTACTGGACCAACATCGCGGTGCCCGAGTCGCCGGGGACCCGGGTGCTGACCACGGCGGACACCGCCTGGCGCACCGAGTACACCGGCGCACTGAGGAGGGTGCCTGTCCCGCATCCGGACCGCGCGGACGTCGACATCAGCCGCCCGATGGCTTCTGAGTTTCCCGCCGACTACTTCTACGACGTGCAGGGACAGCGCGGTCGGCACATCGTGTGCGTCGAGCCCGACGGCCGTGGCTTCGCCCAGACCTCGACGCGCGGGCTGCGGGGCCGGAAGCTGTTCCTGTGGGGAAGCGGTCCGGCCGGCTCGCGGTGGCAGGAGTGGCTCTGCGGTCCGGACGCGAGGTACGCCGAGATCCAGGCGGGATGGTGCCCGACGCAGCTCGAGCACGACCGGTTGGCCGGTGGGGCGAGTGTGTCGTGGACCGAGGCGTTCGGTGGCGTCGAGCTGGACCCGGAAGCGGTGGCGGGTGGATACGACGAGGCATGCGTGATCGCGCAGGCAGCCGTGCACGAAGCCACCGACCCCGACCACCTCGAGGCCGTGCACGAGCGCTGGCTCACCGAGTTGGCCGACGCCGCGGTCGCCGAGCAGGTGAGCACCGGGTCCGGGTGGGGTCACGTCGAGCTCCGGCTCCGCATGGGCCCTCACGCCGTACCGGCTCCGGCCCTGCCGTTCCCATCGGTCGACGACGACAGCCTGCCGGCGCTCCACCTGCTGGACGACGACACCGAGAAGCTCGCGACATCGGCTCACCGGCTGCCGGTACCCCCGGTGTCCGACCGCTGGCGCGCCGTCCTCGACGAGGCGCAGGACTCCGAGTGGGTGCACCTGGGCCGCGCTGTGAACGCCCACGTGCGGGGCGAGCGAGGACGGGCCGCCGAGCAGTACGACGCGAGCCTGGCCGTCGCCGAGAACCCGAGTGCCCTGCGCGGGCTGGCGCTGCTGGCCGATGACGATCGCGCGTGCGAGCTGTACGCGCGGGCGCGGCGGCTCCGCCCGGACTGCCGCGGGCTGGCCGTGGAGCACCTCGAGCGGCTGGTCGCCGCCGGACGGCCGGGTGACTGCCTGGACGCCATAGCGGCCCTGGACCCTGCCTTGCGCGAGCACGGCCGGACCCGGCTGTTGGAGGCCCGGGCGCTGCTGTCCCGTGGGGAGCCCGAGCGTGCCGCCCGGATCATGGACTCCCTGGTCGTCGAGGATCTCGCCGAGGGGGACACGGTCCTCGGTGAGGTCTGGGGCGCACTGCATCCGGGCGCCCAGCTTCCCGCGCATCTCGACTTCCGGATGACCGACACCCGAGGTGTCGGT
>JAICSC010000161.1 GCA_025937085.1 Nocardioides sp. | reverse complement strand
TGGTACCAGTCCCTGGTCGTGCCCGCCGCCCACACGATGTTCGTGGCCCAGAGCCGCACCCGTGCCGCGGCGGTCGCGATGATCGCCTCGGTGCGCCACCTTCCGGAGGGTGTCCGAGTGCCACCGGTCCGGGCCGGAGAGGATGTCGCCTCCGCTCGCCAGGACCTCGACTCGTACGACATCCGAGTCCGTACGGTCGCCGGCGACTACCGCTCGGGCAGCGTGATCAACAGCGACCCTGCCTTCGGTACCCCCGTGCAGGGAGGCGGCACGATCGTGCTCACGGTGTCCACGGGGCCCGGTCAGCAGCCGGCGATGTCGGACGCGTTGCTGGCCCGGAACGGCGTGCACATCGAGCCGCTCGGCTCGATCTCGGCCGCGGAGCGTGCTCGGATCGAGCGAGCCCGCGACACGATCGCGTCCGGGCTGGCCGCGCATCCGAGTCCCTGGGACACCCAGCTGGTGTTGCGCCGGATCACCACGGACGCCCCCAGTCGTCACGGCGTGCCGGAGTTCCGGCATCGCCTCGCCTGGCTGGCGCTGACGCCCCGCGAGCTGGTCGAGCCGCTCGGGGGGCCGTGCTGCGGCCACACGCCACTGGCAGCCGGACTCGCCCGCGACATCTCGGTCTACGACGCCCTCACCGGACAGTTCGTCTGGGGTGAGTCGTTCTAGCGTGTCCCCATGCGCCCCTTCTCCCAGGTCGACGTCTTCTCCACCGAGCCGCTGAAGGGCAACCCGGTCGCGGTCGTGCACGACGCCGACGGGGTGGGCGAGGAGGAGATGCAGCGGTTCGCCCATTGGACGAACCTCTCGGAGACGACGTTCCTGCTCGCGCCGACCGACCCGGCTGCCGACTACCGGCTGCGGATCTTCACGCCGGGCACGGAGCTTCCGTTCGCCGGCCACCCGACCATCGGCAGCGCGCACGCGTGGCTCGAGGCCGGGGGAGTGCCGCGCTCCGCCGACGAGGTCGTGCAGGAGTGCGGCGCCGGGCTGCTCCGGATCCGCCGAAACGCGCGACTCGCCTTCGCGGCGCCGCCGCTGCTGCGCGACGGCCCCGTCTCCGAGGACGAGCGGAAGCAGATCCTGACCGCCCTACGCCTGACCGACGACGACGTCGTCGACCTCTCCTGGGGAGACAACGGCCCGGGCTGGGTGGTCGTGCTGATGCGGGACGCCGACGCCGTGTTGGAGGTGCGGCCCGACTGGTCGTCGTTCGGCGACCTGGACATCGGGGTCGTGGGTCCCTACCCACCCGGCTCCGAGTGCGCGGTCGAGGTGCGGGCGTTCTGCCCCAGCATCGGCGTGGTCGAGGACCCGGTCACCGGCAGTCTCAACGCCAGCGTCGGCCAGTGGCTGGCCGGGGACAGCCTGCCCGCGTCGTACGTCGCGTCGCAGGGCACGGCCCTCGGTCGTCGGGGTCGGGTCCACGTGGAGAAGGAGGGCGACACGGTGTGGGTCGGCGGCGACGCGGCAACGACGATCAAGGGCACCGTCGGCGTGGGTGCCTAACGTCGGACGCATGCTCGAGACCTCCGACGACGTCGCCCGGCTCCAGTCGCTCCTCGATGCCTCGCACGCCCGCGCGACCGAGCACCTCCGCGGCATCATCAACGACGACCGCACACTCTCGGCTGCGCAGATCATCGGCCTGTTGACCGGGATGAAGGTGATCACCGCCGCCACCGTGACCGCGTCGGGCGAGCCGCGGATCAGCGCCATGGACGGCCACTTCCTCCACAGCACGTGGACGTTCTCGACGAGCCGTACCTCGGCGAAGGCGCGTCATCTCGCCCGACGCCCGGCCGTGTCGGTCGCGCACGTCGACGGCGAGGCGCTGGCGGTGTTCAGCCACGGTCACGTGGTCGAGCTGTCCGGTGACGAACTGACGGCGGTGGACGAGCACTGGACCGCGCACTACGGATCCTCCCCGCTGTCCTGGGGAGACGTCGTGATGTGGCGGCTCGAGCCGAGCTGGATGGTCGGCTACGCCTTCCAGCGCGACCGGCTGCTCGAGGAGCGGGGCGTGCCTGGATGAGTACGTCGGTGGAGCGGCCTACTGTGAGCCCATGCAGGTGTACCTCGATCTCCTCCAGCGCATCCTCGACGACGGGGTCGAGAAGTCCGACCGCACCGGCACCGGCACGCTCAGCGTGTTCGGCCACCAGATGCGGTTCGACCTGAGCGACGGCTTTCCGCTGGTCACCACGAAGAAGGTCCACACCCGCTCGGTCTTCGCCGAGCTGCTCTGGTTCCTCCGGGGCGACACCAACGTCAAGTGGCTGCAGGACCGCGGGGTCACGATCTGGGACGAGTGGGCAGACCCCGACGGCGACCTCGGTCCCGTCTATGGCTACCAGTGGCGGTCGTGGCCGGCTCCCGACGGTCGGCACGTCGACCAGATCGCCCAGGTCATCGACCAGATCCGGAAGAACCCCGACAGTCGGCGCCACCTGGTCTCGGCGTGGAACGTCGCCGACATCCCCGACATGGCACTCGCACCGTGTCACGCGATGTTCCAGTTCTACGTGGCCCCCTCTGCTGAGATGGCCGACGGCGAGCCCGCGCGGCTCAGCTGCCAGCTCTACCAGCGTTCCGCAGACGTCTTTCTCGGCGTCCCCTTCAACATCGCCTCCTACGCGTTGTTGACGCACATGGTCGCCCAGGTGACCGGCCTGGCGGTCGGGGACTTCGTGCACACCCTCGGCGACGCCCATCTCTACACCAACCACCTCCACCAGGCCCGGCTCCAGCTCACCCGTGAGCCACGCGCCCTGCCGACCCTCCGGCTCGACCCGACCGTCACCGAGATCGACGGCTTCGACATCGAGGACATCGCGGTCGAGGGCTACGACCCTCACCCGGGCATCAAGGCCCCCATTGCCGTCTGAGGAGCCGCGGCGCATCACGATCGTGGCGGCATACGCGGCCGACCGGGTGATCGGGGATCACGGCCGCATCCCGTGGCACCTGTCCGAGGACTTCGCCCACTTCAAGGCCACCACGATGGGTGGCGTCCTGGTGATGGGCCGCGCGACGTACGACTCGATCGGCCGGCCGCTCCCGGGACGAACGACGGTCGTGGTCACCCGCAACCCCGGCTGGTCCGCCGAAGGTGTGCTCGTCGCCCATTCCCTCGACGAGGCGCTCGATCTCGCGGCAGAGCAGCCTGGCGAGACCTTCGTCGTCGGAGGCGCGCAGATCTACGAGCAGGCGCTCCCACGGGCCACCCACCAGGTGCTGACCGAGGTGGACCTGGCTGCCGATGGTGACGCGCACTACCCGGAGTTCGACCGCGATGAGTGGGTCGAGACCCGGCGCTCGCCTCGCGACGGGTTCGCCTGGGTCTGGTGGGAGCGTCGGCCGCAAGACTGACGACACGGCATGGACGGGCCCGCAGGCTGGAGACATGACCAACAGTCTCGTGGCTCGGATGACGGGGGTCGCCGCCGTCACCGCTGGTCTCGCGATCTGCGCGGCGTCGTACGTCGAGAGCACGCTGCCGATCGGCTGCGTCGACGAGCAGTGTGCCTACCGGCCGCAGCGACCTGGCTCGGCGACGGCCGACGGGTTCTACGCCCTCGCTCTGGTGGCGCTCGTCGTGGCCGCGCTCGGACTCGGCGTGCTCGTCCTGCGGCTCGGACGGCTCGGACGCACCGGGGTCGTGGCCGTCGGGATGATCGCGATCGGCGCTGTGGTGGCGGTCGTGGCCAACGTGGTGCAGGCACTCCTCTTCGACGGTGACATGGCCGCCATGCCCGGGATCCTCCTGCCGGCCGTCGCGGCTGTAGTGGTGGGGCTCGCCCTGCTGATGTGGGTGATGATCCGTGCCCGCGTCGTCCCACTGTGGGCCGGCGTGGTGGTGGGCCTGACGGTGCTGCTGGTCCCGTTCGGCAACCTGGAGAACACCACCGTCCTCCTGGACATCCCGTTCGGGCTCGCACTGACCCTGGCCGGCGCGCTTCTCGTGCGGGAGGCGGGTGCCTCGGCGCGCGTGCGGAACCCGGGAGCAAGCGCCCTCGTCTGAGGGGCATGACCCGTCGCCTGCTGCTCGCGTGGGTGCTGCTCCTGGTGCTGACGGGCTGTCGTTGGCACGGGGCTGAGGGCCCGGACTCGACCTTCTGCATCCCTCCCGCGGGCGGGCGGTGTGCGCACGACTCCGCATGGAGCGGGCCGATCTACCTGACGCGTGACGGCCTGAGGCTGCACCAGGTGATCGTCTGCGGAGGCACCCTCCACGCGAGCGAGACCGCCGACCACGTCTACCTTCGCCTGCACCTCGGCGCTATCGGAGCGGGGGAGATGAGCTGCGCCAGGGCCGACGTCGGGGTGCGCCTCGCCTCGCCGCTCGGCGACCGGACCGTGTTGGACTCGATCGGCGGTCATGTGATCCGAGTCGTCCGCGGGCGTCCACCGGACCATTTGATCCGCTGACCCTTCTACGCTGCGGGGGTGACCTCCGACCAGTCGCTTCGCCTGGACCACTCGGCGGCCGAGCCGCCGTACGAGCAGATTCGCGCCCAGGTCGCGGCCATGGTCGAGTCGGGCGAGCTGGCGGCGGGGACGCGGCTTCCCAGCGTCCGGGCTCTTGCCGAGCAGCTCGGCCTCGCGACCAACACCGTGGCGCGGGCGTACCGCGAGCTCGAGCACGCCGGCGTGGTGAGCACCCGCGGCCGGAACGGAACCGTCGTCAGCGGCGACGGGAACGACCGGGCGGCCAAGGAGGCTGCGGCGACGTACGCCGACGCGATGCGTGCCTTGGGCGTGCGGCAGGATGAGGCACTCGAGCTGGTACGACGGGCCTTCGACCGGCCCGTGAGCAGCTGACCGACCGACACAGGGGAGCTAGCGCCGGTGCTGGTGCACGACGAGGTCCGCGACGCGATCGCCGAGGGGCGCCCGGTGGTCGCGCTTGAGAGCACCATCATCAGCCACGGCCTGCCGCGGCCCGACAACGCGCGCCTGGCGCGGGAGTTCGAGCAGGCGGTCCGCGACGGGGGTGCGATTCCGGCAACGGTCGCGGTCATCGACGGAGAGGCCCGGATCGGGCTCGACGACGCGGCCCTCGACCGGCTCGCCAACGACGAGACCGCGGTGAAGGTGAGCGTGCGTGAGCTCGCCACCGTCGCGGCCCGCGGCGGGGTCGGCGCGACGACCGTCGCATCGACCGCGCACCTCGCTTCCCTGGCCGGGATCACGGTCTTCGCCACCGGTGGCCTCGGCGGTGTCCACCGCGGCGCGCAGGACACCTTCGACGAGTCCGCCGACCTCACGACGCTGTCGCGGACAGGGGTGCTGGTGGTGTGCGCCGGCGTGAAGTCGATCCTGGACGTCGGTGCGACCCTCGAGCGGCTCGAGACGCTGGGCGTCGGAGTGCTCGGGTACCGCACCGACCGCTTCCCGGGCTTCTACCTCGCCGACTCCGGTCACGACATCGGCTGGCGCGTGGACTCGGCTGACCAGGTCGCCGAGATCCTGGCCGCACGCTCCGGCGTCGGTACGCCGGCCCTCGGGCTGATCCTGGCCAACCCGATCGCGGCCGACGACGAGCTCGACCGCGGGCTCCACGACTCCCTTCTCGAGTCCGGACTGGCCGCCGCCGACCGCGACGGTGTCCACGGCAAGGACGTCACCCCGTACCTGCTCGACTGGTTCCACCGTGAGAGCGGTGGCGAGTCGCTGCGGGCGAACGTCGCACTGGTCCGGTCGAACGCCCGGCTCGCCGCCGAGGTCGCCTCGGCGTACGCCGCGCTGGGCACGGCGGGCGGCGGGGCGGCACCGTGACGTTCTTCTGCCTGGGCGACCTGATGGTCGATGTCGTCGCGCGGCTGTTCGGTCCGCTGGCCGAGGGGTCGGACAGCCCTGGTGTCATCTCCTACGTCGGTGGTGGCTCGGCAGCGAACACCGCGGCCTGGTTGGCGCGCGTCGGAGAGAGCACGGCGTTCATCGGGGCGATCGGTGACGACCCCGCCGGCCAGGGGCAGGCCGAGAGTCTGCATCGGCTCGGTGTCGACGTGCGCTTCCGGGTCGACCGCACCCGACCCACCGGCACGTGCCTCGTGCTGGTGGCGCCGTCGGGGGAGCGGACGATGGTGCCCGACCCGGGCGCCAACCTCTCTCTGCTCGATCACGACGTCCCGACCGACGAGTTCCGCGCCGGCGACCACCTGCACGTCTCGGGCTACGCGCTGCTGCGCGACTCCCGGGATGCGGCTCTCCACGCGATCTCGGCCGCGTGCCAGGCCGCGATGACGGTGTCGGTCGGTGCCGCCTCCGCGGCACCGCTCGAGCAGCTGGGCGCTGCGGCGTTCCTGCGGATGGTGCCCGACGACGCCTTGCTCTTCGCCAACGAGAAGGAGGCTGGGGTGCTCGTCGGCGTCCCCGACGAGCCCGACGAGCTGGCTCGCCGGCTCGCGGCCGGTGTCGGGCAGGTCGTGATCACGGCCGGATCGGGTGCGGCCGCGTGGAGCAACGGCGCGGTGACGGCCTCGATGGCCGCCGAGCGGCTCGACCGGCCCGAGCTCGACACCACCGGAGCCGGCGACGCGTTCGCAGCCGGCTTCCTCGCCGCCCGCGCGCGGGACGCACCTCCGGAGGTCTGCCTGCGCGACGGGCATGCGCTTGCGGCTGCCGCCTGCCGCACGACGGGCGGGCGACCTGAACCGCGCTGAGTCGGTCCGCCCACGGCAGCCGGCCAGGTCCGGCACGGGTGCGTGGGAGGGTGGGTGGCAGGGTGGGCTGCATGGAGCTGCGCATCTTCATCGAGCCCCAACAGGGCGCGACGTACGACGACCAGCTGACGGTGGCACGCCTGGCCGAGGGGCTCGGCTTCGGCGCGTTCTTCCGCTCCGACCACTACCTCGCCATGGGTGTGGACGGACATCCCGGACCGACCGACTCGTGGGTCACCTTGGCCGGGATCGCGCGCGAGACAGACACCATCCGGCTCGGCACCATGGTGACGTCGGCGACCTTCCGTTATCCCGGCCCGCTCGCGATCTCCGTTGCGCAGGTCGACCAGATGAGCGGCGGCCGGGTCGAGCTCGGGCTCGGTGCCGGCTGGTACGACGCCGAGCACGCGGCGTACGCCATCCCCTTCCCGCCGGCGCCTGAGCGCTTCGACGACCTCGAGGACACGCTCGCGATCCTCACCGGGCTGTGGACGACGCCGGACGGCGAGACCTTCTCCTACGCCGGCACCCGCCACTCGGTCACCGACTCACCGGGGCTGCCCAAACCTGCCCAGCGCCCCCGTCCGCCGATCATCCTGGGCGGCAAGGGCGCCAAGCGAACCCCGTCGCTCGCGGCCAGGTACGCCGACGAGTTCAACCTCCCGTTCGTCGACCTCGCGGTCAGTGGGCGACAGATCGGCCGCGTCCGGGCGGCGTGTGAGGAGATCGGACGCGACCCCGACGGGCTGACCTACTCCAACGCGCTCACCGTCTGTTGCGGCGCCGATGAGGCCGAGATCCGGAGACGGGCCGACTTCATCGGGCGCACCCCGGAGGACCTCCGCGAGAACGCGCTCGCCGGCACACCGCAGGAGGTCGTCGACAACATCGGCCGGTACGCCGCGCTGGGTGCGACCCGCACGTACCTCCAAGTGCTCGACCTGCACGACCTCGACCAGGTCCACCTGATCGCCTCCGAGGTCATGCCGCACGTGTGACGGGCCGGCTACATCGACTCGTCAGGCGATCACGCAGAAGACGTTCCCCTCGGTATCGGCCAGCACGAGGAAGTCGGGGTGTTCAGGTAGGTCCACTCGACTACGCCTTCGCCTCCACCGTCATCACCGCTCCTCTCCGTCTGGGACGTCC
>JAICSC010000322.1 GCA_025937085.1 Nocardioides sp. | reverse complement strand
CAAACCGACGACTACCCGGCACCGCCGAAACGGCCGCAGCGAGCGCGAAGCCAGCCTTTCGGCGGGGATCTAGCATCCAGTCGTGCCCACCCTCCAAGCCGCACTCCTGCGCTGGTACGACGCGCATGCCCGCGATCTCCCCTGGCGCCGTCCCGGGGCCACGCCGTGGGGGGTGCTCGTCTCGGAGTTCATGCTCCAGCAGACGCCGGTGGCGCGAGTTCTCCCGGTGTACGACGCGTGGCTGGCGAGATGGCCCCGGGCGACCGACCTCGCGGACGAGCCCTCGGGCGAGGCGATCCGCGCCTGGGGCCGTCTGGGCTACCCGCGTCGCGCGATCCGGCTGCATGCCGCCGCCACCGTGATCCGCGATCACCACGGCGGCGAGGTGCCGGAGACGCTCGAGTCGCTGCGCTCGCTGCCCGGCGTCGGCGACTACACGGCATCGGCCGTGCTGGCCTTCGCGTTCCGGCAGCGACTGCCGGTGTTGGACACGAACGTCCGCCGCGTCCTGAGCAGGGTCGTCGGAGGGGTCGAGTTCCCGTCGAACGGCGTGACCGCCACCGAGAAGGTCCTGGCCAGGGACCTGCTGCCGGACGACGAGGGAACCGCGGCCGCCTGGTCGGTGGCGCTGATGGAGCTCGGGGCACTGGTGTGCACGGCGTCCGGCCCGCGCTGTGACGTCTGCCCGGTGCGCCAGGAATGCGCCTGGCGGGCCGCCGGCCACCCGGCGTACGACGGTCCGCCGCGCCGCGGCCAGGCCTGGACCGGCACCGACCGACAGTGCCGTGGCCGCCTGATGGCGGTCGTGCGCGACGCCGAGGACGCGGTCGACGCCCCCGCCCTGCAGCGGGTGTGGCCAGACGCGGCCCAGCGCACACGTTGCCTCGAGTCACTGCTGGCCGACGGCCTGCTCGTGCACTCCGCCACCCGCTACGCGCTGCCAGGGTGAGCCTGGATCAGGCGCCTGATCCCCACCGCGCGACCACGGCGTCGGCGAGGTCCTTGACCGTGCGCCTCAGCTGGGGCTCCGAGTCCAAGGGCTCGTCCAGCTGGAGGCCCATGAACGTCGCGTCCACGAGCACCGTGGCCTGACGCGCCGCGGCCCTGCCCAGCCCGGCACGTTCGAAGTGGGCCGCGACCGCTGCGCCCCACTCGGCATTGGTCTCCCGCACCGTCGTCGCATAGGGCTCGCGTCCGAAGAGGCCGAGTGCGGCGGCCTCGACGTACAACCGCTGGCACCGTTCCTGCGGACCCGTGGTCACGGCTCGCCACAGCTCGAGGACGGCCGACCTGAGGTCTCGCGGCACGGGCAGCTCGCGCAGGCTCTGCGCCGACCGGGCGACGGTGCTGCGCAGGATCGTGGCGACGAGGTCGTCCTTGTCCTCGAAGTGGTACAGCAGCATGCGGTCGCTGGTCCCGAGCGCCCGGGCCAGCGGCCGGAGGCTGAGCCCGATCAGCCCGTGCTCGAGGGCGTAGTCGGTTGCCGCCTCAGTCAGCTCGTCCCGGCGTGTACCCACCGCCACACCATAACGAGGCAAGGTTCAGTGGACCCGAAATGTAGCGGACGCTACACTTGAGGCTGTAGCAATCGCTACGTGCATACCGAGAGAGTGATATTCATGTTGAGCCCGTTCGTCGTCCTCTTCGCCGCCATCGGCATCGAGGTCGGCGCCACTGTCGCCCTGCCCCGCACGCGCGGGTTCCACGACCTGCCCTGGTCGGTGCTCGTGATGGGCGCCTATGCCCTGTCGATCTGGCTGCTGGCCGTGGTGGTGCGGCAGATGTCGGTGTCGGTGGCGTACGCCGTGTGGTCCGGACTCGGCACTGCCGCCATCGCCGCCGTGGGCGCGCTCGCCCTGGGGGAACGGATGGATGCGGTGAAGCTCACCGCCCTCGGCCTGATCATCCTCGGTGTGGTGGTCCTCAACCTGCACACCGCGAGCCCGCGGTGACCGAGCCGACGATCACGCCCCGCGGCAGGGCGGGAGTCGAGGCGTCTCGAGACCCCGGACGCACCAACAGCCCGGCCGCCACACCTGAGGTGAGGCGGCCGGGCTGTTCGACGTCATCTCATCAGTCGGTGCCGGATGCCCTCTCCACATCCGTCGGACCGGGCGTCTCGTCGTCACCGTCACCGCGGCCGGCCGGGCCGGACGCCGGCTCCACCGCGACCGTCTCGAGCGGGGGCAGGTCGGGCAGCTCGGCCATCTTCTGACCCTTGAACGTGAACTCCGCCGTGGGACCCTCGCCATGGACGTCGACCAGCACGATCTGACCGGGCCCGACCTCGCCGTACAGCATCTTCTCGGCGAGGACGTCCTCGATCTCGCGCTGCACCGTCCGCCGCAGCGGGCGGGCGCCGAGGACCGGGTCGAAGCCGCGCTCGGCCAGGAGGTTCTTGGCTCCTTGGGTGAGCTCGAGCGACATGTCGCGGTCCTTCAACCGGGTCTCGACGAACGCGATCATGTTGTCGACCATGTGGATGATCTGCTCGCGCGACAACGGCGGGAACACGATGATCTCGTCGACGCGGTTGAGGAACTCGGGGCGGAAGTGCTGCTTGAGCTCCTCCTGGACCTTGTTCTTCATCCGCTCGTAGGAACCGGCCACGTCTCCCACCTGCGCGAAGCCGAGGTTCAGGCCCTTGGCGATGTCCTTGGTGCCGAGGTTGGTCGTCATGATGATGACGGTGTTCTTGAAGTCCACGACCCGGCCCTGCGAGTCGGTCAAGCGACCTTCCTCGAGGATCTGCAACAGGCTGTTGAAGATGTCGGGGTGAGCCTTCTCGACCTCGTCGAAGAGCACCACCGAGAACGGCTTGCGGCGTACCTTCTCGGTGAGCTGGCCACCCTCCTCGTACCCGACGTAGCCGGGAGGTGAGCCGAACAGCCGCGAGACGGTGTGCTTCTCGCTGAACTCCGACATGTCGAGCTGGATCAGCGCGTCCTCGTCCCCGAACAGGAACTCCGCCAGCGTCTTGGACAGCCAGGTCTTACCGACGCCGGAGGGTCCGGCGAAGATGAACGAGCCGCCCGGTCGCTTCGGGTCCTTCAGTCCGGCCCGGGTACGCCGGATCGCCCGGCTGAGTGCCTTGACTGCCTCCTCCTGGCCGATGACCCGCTTGTGGAGCTCGTCCTCCATCTTGAGCAGCCGCGTGGACTCCTCCTCCGAGAGCTTCACGATCGGGATGCCCGTCGCCACGGCGAGCACCTCGGCGATCAGCTCCTCGTCGACCTCGGCGACCTCGTCGAGGTCACCGGCGCGCCACTGCTTCTCGCGCTCGACCTTCTTCGCGGTCAGCTGCTTCTCCTCGTCGCGGAGCTTCGCCGCGGCCTCGAAGTCCTGGCCGTCGATGGCGGCCTCCTGGCGCTGCCGCACCTCGGAGATCTTGTCGTCGTACTCGCGCAGGTCGGCGGGCGCCGTCATCCTGCGGATGCGAAGACGCGAGCCCGCCTCGTCGATGAGATCGATCGCCTTGTCAGGCAGGAAGCGGTCGGAGATGTAGCGGTCGGCGAGGGTCGCGGCCGAGACCAGAGCCTCGTCGGTGATCGTCACCCGGTGGTGCGCCTCGTAGCGGTCGCGCAGGCCCTTGAGCATCTCGATGGTGTGGGCGATCGACGGCTCGGCGACCTGGATCGGCTGGAAGCGGCGCTCCAGAGCGGCATCCTTCTCGAGGTACTTGCGGTACTCGTCGAGGGTGGTCGCGCCAATGGTCTGCAGCTCACCGCGAGCCAGCATCGGCTTGAGGATGCTGGCCGCATCGATGGCGCCCTCGGCAGCGCCGGCGCCGACAAGGGTGTGGATCTCGTCGATGAACAGCACGATGTCGCCACGCGTGCGGATCTCCTTGAGCACCTTCTTCAGGCGCTCCTCGAAGTCACCGCGGTAGCGCGACCCGGCGACCAGGGCGCCGAGATCGAGGGTGTAGATCTGCTTGTCCTTCAGCGTCTCGGGGACGTTGCCCCGCACGATGTCCTGCGCGAGACCCTCGACGATCGTGGTCTTGCCGACGCCGGGCTCGCCGATCAGCACCGGGTTGTTCTTGGTACGCCGGCTGAGGATCT
>JAICSC010000152.1 GCA_025937085.1 Nocardioides sp. | reverse complement strand
GTACATGAACAGCTCGTAGCGGTCGAAGACCTCGGCCATCGGCAGCGCCCGGTTCGCGAGGTGGCCGGCGAGGTGGAAGGCGCACTCGAGACCGAGGGAGATCGACTGGAAGTACGGCGAGCCGATGGCGGAGTCACCCAGTAGGAACACCGGCGTCCTGGCCAGGGGATGGTCGAGGCCCGACGCGTGCCAGCGCCGGCTGGTGACGTTCCAGGCGTGGTACACGTCGAGCGGGATGCGCGTGATCTCCAGGTCGCCGACGAGCTCGCCGTGCGTCTCCGCCTTCACCCGGTTGATGAACCCGTCCATCGAGAGCGCGATGTTCGGGAAGTGCTCTCGGAGCCAGGCGCCGTCGAACCGCGGCGGCATCGCCTCGAACTCCGTCTCACTGATGGTCACGATGCCGGTCACGTGGGTGACGTCGCCGTCGTAGGACGTGCGGTGGACCGCCGGGATGAACTTGTAGCCGGCGTTCTCGAGGTTCTTGTAGTACTTGCAGTACTCGTCGCAGACGTAGTGCTGGCCGTAGAGGAACGTGATCACCAGGGCGTACTCGAGCTGGTACTTCTTGGTGTTCCGGTCGGTCACCTCGAGGTCTTCGCCGGGCACCAGGCGGTCGCGCATCAGGGAGCGCGTCCCGGTGCAGTCCACGAGGACGTCGCCGGGCTCCAGCATGCCCAGCGCCTCGTCCGGTCCGAGCCTGGTGGAGATGCGCTCGACGGTGCCGGTCGCGCGGGTCTCGATGAGCTCGCTCAGCGTGTTCTCGATGGTGTTCAGGGCGACGAACCCCTGGCTCCACTCGTCGAGCAGCGCGCGCAGGTCGGGGGCGACGGTACGCCGGTAGGCCAGGCGGGTCTCGAGCTCGACCGGGTCGAAGATCGCCTCCACGTCCTGACCGTCGATGACGTCGGCCTTGTAGCTCTCGATCGAGTCGGCGACCAGGTAGCTCGCCAGCGACACCATGCGGGTCCGGGAACGCGGCCCTGCAGCCGCTCCCCACTGTTCACGGCGCCCCTCCCGGCGACTGTCGACGCCGATGACCACGAGCCGGAGCGTCTGCGGGGGATCGTAGCGCCGGGCCGCTATCACGCCAGGCAGGATGCACGCATGAGCGAGACGGTGATCGAGGCACTGGCGGCCGCGCGCGCGGCGTACGAACGGGCGATCGAGGCGCTGCGGCTGGCGGAGGGAGCGGCACGTGAGGCCGGGATCGAGGCGACGCCGGAGGTCGTCGAGGAGCTGACCGTGAAGCGGATCAACGTCGTCGAGGACGATGGCACCCTGCGGATGATCATCGGGAACTCGACGATGGGACGGACGGCTCCGATGCGTGGTCGCGCCTTCGAACATCCGGGGCGCAACCCGATGGCGGGCCTGCTGTTCGTGAACGACGAGGGGACCGAGTGCGGGGGCCTGGGCTTTGCGGGACGGCGCACGGGCGACGGCAAGGTCCAGTGGGGGTACTTCACCTTCGACGACTACGAGCAGAACGAGTGCTTCCGGCTCGGCTACGGCCGCGAGGGCGGCCAGACAGAGAAGTTCCTCGAGTTCAGCGATCAACCCGAGTGGTCGCTGGCCGACCTGCTGGAGGAGCTCGATGGTGTCGACCCGGTGACCGCTGCGGCTATCCAGGAAAGGTACTTCGGGCAGGCCGACGGCCTGGGTCGCTCCAGGCTGCGTCTGGCGCGCGAGGAGGACGGTTCGGTCGGTCTGGTGCTCCGCGACGCCCGCGGCCGGGACCGGCTCCGGTTCGTCGTACCGGCCGACGGCGAACCCCAGCTGGAGGCTCTCGATGCGGACGGCGTGTCACGCTCGCTCCTGCCCGACTGACTGGCGCGTGCCCGGGGTCGTCGCTCGGACCCCGGCCGGGCTTGCTACAACTAGGTCATGCGCGACAGCTTCTCGGGGATCCGCGTGTTCCTCCTCGACGACCACGAGGTCGTCCGCCACGGTCTGCGCGCTCTCTTCGAGTCGACCGATGACATCGTCGTGGTCGGCGAGTCCGGTCTCGCCGCGGAGGCCGCGTCACGCATCCCCGCGGTCCACCCCGACGTCGCGGTCCTCGACGCCCGGCTGCCCGACGGCTCGGGCATCGAGGTGTGCCGGGCCATCCGGGCGGTGGACCCCCACGTGCGCGCGCTGATCCTCACGTCGTACGACGACGACGAGGCGCTGTTCGCCGCGATCATGGCCGGCGCCTCGGGCTACGTGCTCAAGGAGATCGCCGGCCACGACCTGGTCGGGGCCGTGCGCCAGGTGGCCGCCGGGAACTCGCTGATCGACCCGTCGCTGACCGCGCGCGTCCTCGACCGCGTGCGCAACGGGTCGTCGGCTGCGCCCGAGCTCTCCGCCCTCACCGAGCAGGAGCTCAAGCTGCTGGGCCTGATCGCCGAGGGCCTGACCAACCGGCAGATCGGCGAGCGGATGTTCCTCGCCGAGAAGACGGTGAAGAACTACGTCTCGAGCATCCTGTCCAAGCTCGGCCTCGAGCGGCGTACGCAGGCGGCCGTGCTGGCGTCGAAGCTCCTCCGCGAGACCGATGGTGGCTGAACCTGAAGGCAAAATCTGACGCGGTGCCCGACAAAGGCATGATCATGCACGTCTGTGCATGACATACTCCTGGGGTAGAAGTGATCCGGCCGATCGATCCCCCCACGACCGGCCACCCCCCGGAAGGACCCCGCCTCGACCTCGTCGAGGCCGGGGTCTTCTTCTGTTCCGGGGTGAGCGGCGATCACATCGTGACCACGCGGTCCGCGTGGCCGCGCCCCGCGGTCACCAGCGCGGCGTTGACGTCGTCCACGCGCGCGACCCACGCCTCGGCCTCGGCCGGGGACTTGCCGAAGGCGATGTGCCGGGCGACCAGCCGGGGCCGGCGTACGTCGTCGGGAGCATCCAGGAACCACACCTCGTCGAGCTGCGCCCGAACCGCACCCCACTCCGGCCGGTCGAGCAGGAGGTAGTTGCCCTCCGTGACGACGAGAGCGACCTCGGCCGGCACAGCGATCGCGCCCGCGACCGGCTGCTCGAGCTCGCGCTCGAATCCCGGTGCCCACACGGTGTGGTCGGCCGTGCGGATCCGCTGCAGGAGGGCGGCGTACCCCCACGCGTCGAACGTCTCCGGGGCGCCCTTGCGATCCAGGATGCGGAGTGCGCGGAGCGAGACGTCGGCGAGATGGAAGCCGTCCATCGGCAGGTACGCCGCCGGCACACCGTCCCGTTCGGACTCGGCCACCAGCCGTTCGGCGTACGTCGACTTCCCCGCGCCGGGAGCGCCGGCGATCCCGATGATCCTTCGCGCCACGCCCCTAGTCTGTCCACATGACACAGGGCTCGGGCGGTTCCGCCGCGGACGACCAGGACCAGCTGCGCGAGATCCAAGAGGCGCAGGACGCGTGCGAGGCGGCTCTGCGGAGTCTCGGCGAGGCTCAGCGCACGGTCGACAGCGCCCGGTCGTGGGGCACCTACGACACGTGGTTCGGAGGCGGGCTGTTCTCGAGCCTGATCAAGCACGACCGGATCGACGAGGCCGAGCAGTACATGCGGGCCGTCGACGAGGCGTTGGAGCGTCTGCGTCGCGAGCTGGCCGACGTCCACATGGGCGGCTCGACTCTCGGCGGGGTCGGCGTCACCGACCTCACCCGGACGCTGGACGTCTGGTTCGACAACTTCTTCTCCGACCTCGCCGTGCAGTCACGGCTGAAGGACGCCGACCACCGGCTCGATGCCATCGGTGAGGCCCTGGTCGCCGTACGTCGTGCCCTGCACGAACGCCACACCGAGGTCGCCGGTCGCCTCGGTGGGACCTGACGCCCATCACGCCTCCCCGTGCCACCTCGCCTCTCGTGGCCACCTCGCCTCTCGTGAATTGTGTGCCGGTCTAGCGTGGATGCCGTGACAGACGCCCCCACGCCCGCCCCCACACCGGGCACCCTCGGACGGCTCCGCGAGTCCGGTCACGTCCAGAAGCCGGTGCGCACCGAGATCCGCGACAACCTGCTGGCCAAGCTGGCGGCGCGGGAGAACCCCTGGCCCGGGATGCACGGTTTCGACGAGACCGTGATCCCGCAGCTCGAGCGAGCGCTGCTCGCCGGGCACGACGTCGTACTCCTCGGCGAGCGCGGCCAGGGCAAGACCCGGCTCCTGCGCTCCCTGGTCGGCCTCCTCGACGAGTGGACGCCGGTGATCGCGGGCGCGGAGATCGGCGAGCACCCCTACGAGCCGATCACGCCGGAGTCCCGGCGCCGTGCCGAGGAGCTCGGCGACGAGCTTCCGGTCGAGTGGCGGCACCGGGACGAGCGGTACGCCGAGAAGCTCGCCACCCCGGACACCTCGGTCGCCGACCTGATCGGCGACGTCGACCCGATGAAGGTCGCGGAGGGTCGCCACCTCGGTGACCCCGAGACCATCCACTTCGGGCTGATCCCGCGAAGCCACCGCGGCATCGTCGCGATCAACGAGCTGCCCGACCTCGCCGAGCGGATCCAGGTGGCGATGCTGAACGTGATGGAGGAGCGCGACATCCAGATCCGCGGCTACGTGCTGCGGCTGCCGCTCGACACGCTCGTGGTGGCCAGCGCGAACCCCGAGGACTACACCAACCGCGGGCGGATCATCACCCCGCTCAAGGACCGCTTCGGGGCCGAGATCCGCACCCACTACCCGTCGGAGCTCGACGACGAGATCGCGGTGATCCGGCAGGAGGCGCGCCTGGTCGCCGAGGTGCCCGACCACCTGATCGAGATCCTCGCCCGGTTCACCAGCCAGCTCCGCGAGTCGAACTCGGTCGACCAGCGCTCGGGGGTGAGTGCCCGGTTCGCGATCGCCGGAGCCGAGACGGTCGCCGCCTCCGCCCTTCACCGGGCGACCCGGCAGGGCGAGGAGCAGGCCGTCGCCCGGGTCGTCGACCTCGAGACCGCGGTCGACGTGCTGGGCGGCAAGATCGAGTTCGAGACCGGGGAGGAGGGGCGCGAGCTCGAGATCCTCACCCACCTGCTCCGGACAGCGACCGCCGAGACGGTCCGCGGACACTTCCGCGGACTCGACTTCACCCTCCTGGTCGATCGGATCGAGTCCGGCCAGATGGTCACCACCGGCGAGCAGGTGACGGCACGCGGCTTCCTGACGGGCCTGCCGGTGCTCGGCGAGTCCGACCTCTACGACCAGGTCTGCGACCGGCTCCACGCCGGCAACGACGGCGAGCGCGCCGGTGCCATCGAGCTCGCGCTCGAGGGTCTGTACCTGGCTCGCAAGATCAGCAAGGAGTCCGGCGGCGGGGAGACGGTCTATGGCTGACGCCCGGACCGACGACTTCCCGGTGGTGCTCTCGGCCGGGTCACTCCGGGGTGACGAGCCCGCCGGCTGGGTCGTCCCGCACGTCTGGACCGAGTCGGGCGTGTCCGTGCAGGCGGCGCCGAACGGGGCCGGGGTCCTGCACGTCGCGGTCGCGCTGTGCATCCTCAACGACCTCTTCCGCGAGGGCGACGCGCTCGGCGTCCCGGTCAGGGGCGTGCGCGTCGCGGCGAGGGGCGAGTTCGACACCGAGAGCTGGGTCTCGACCGGGGTCACCTACGCAGTCGAGGTCGACTCCACCGCGTCGGACGACGCGGTCGCGACGCTGGTCGCGAAGGTCGACGAAGTGGCGGAGATCCCGCGGGTGCTCCGAGCCGGGATGACCGTGGAGCGGGCCGAATGACCAGGTACCACCAGCCGCGCTCGCGCTACACGGCGTACGACGGTGGGCCCGACCCGCTGGCCCCCCCGGTTGACATCGCCGAGGCGCTCGACGCGATCGGCGAGGACGTGATGGCCGGCTACTCGCCCGAGCGCGCGATGCGCGAGTTCCTGCGTCGCGGCCCTTCGACAGGCTCAGGACAGGCGGGAAGGCGTGGGCTCGACGACCTCGCCCGGCGGATCGCCGAGAAGCGACGCGAGCTGACCCAGCGGCACAACCTCGACGGCACGCTCCAGGAGGTCCGCGAGCTCCTCGACCACGCGGTGCTCAGTGAGCGCGGCCAGCTCGCCCGGGACATCTCGATGGACGACGGCGACCGAGCGTTGCGGGAGCTCACCCTGGACAACCTGCCGCCCTCGACGGCGGCCGCGGTGAACGAGCTCTCGTCGTACGACTGGCAGAGCCGCGAGGCGCGCGACGACTACGAGCGGATCAAGGACCTGCTCGGCCGGGAGATGCTCGACCAGCGGTTCGCCGGGATGAAGCAGGCGCTGGAGAACGCCACCGACGAGGACCGGGCGGCCGTCAACGAGATGCTGACCGACCTCAACCAGCTGCTGTCCAAGCACGCTGCCGGACAGGACACCCAGCAGGACTTCGACGACTTCATGGATCGGCACGGCGAGTTCTTCCCGGAGAACCCCGAGAGCGTCGAGGAGCTGATCGACGCGCTGGCCCAGCGGGCCGCCGCGGCCCAGCGGATGATGAACTCGATGACCGCCGAGCAGCGGGCCGAGCTGATGTCGCTGGCGGAGCAGGCGTTCGGGTCGCCGGCGCTGATGCAGCAGCTCACCGAGCTCGACGCGAACCTCCAGGCGCTGCGGCCTGGGGAGGACTGGCGCGGGTCGGAGCAGTTCGACGGCGAGCAGGGGCTTGGTCTCGGTGACGGCACCGGCGCGCTCCAGGACCTCGCCGACCTCGACGCCCTGGCCGAGCAGCTGGCGCAGTCGTACGACGGCGCACGCCTCGACGACGTCGACCTGGACAAGCTCGCCCGGCAGCTCGGAGACGAGGCCGCGGTCGACGCCCGCACCCTCCAGCGGCTCGAGCAGGCGCTGCGTGACTCCGGCTACCTCAAACGCAGCAGCGACGGACAGCTCAAGCTGAGCCCGAAGGCGATGCGCCAGCTCGGCAAGGCGCTGCTGAAGGACGTCGCCACCCGGATGAGCGGCCGTCAGGGCCAGCGCGACCTGCGCCAGGCCGGCGCCGCGGGGGAGCTGTCCGGTGCGAGCCGGGAGTGGCAGTTCGGCGACACCGAACCCTGGGACGTCACCCGCACGATCACCAACGCCGTCCGGCGGACGGTGGGTGAGGCCGAAGCTCGGTGGTCGAGCCGGGCGAGGAACGAGCCCGAGTCGAGACCGGAGTTCCGCATCCAGGTCGGCGACGTCGAGGTGTCCGAGACCGAGGCCCGGACCCAGGCGGCGGTCGCACTGCTGGTGGACACGTCGTTCTCGATGGCGATGGACGGCCGCTGGGTGCCGATGAAGCGCACCGCCCTGGCGCTGCACACGCTGATCCGCAGCAGGTTCCGGGGCGACGCGTTGCAGCTGATCGGGTTCGGCCGCCACGCGCAGGTGATGGACATCGAGGAGCTCACCGGGCTCGACGCGATGTGGGACAAGGGCACGAACCTCCACCACGCCCTGCTGCTCGCCAACAGGTTCTTCCGCAAGCATCCGACCGCCCAGCCGGTGTTGCTGGTCGTGACCGACGGCGAGCCGACGTCCCACCTCGAGCCCGACGGCGAGGTCTACTTCGAGTATCCGCCGCACCCGCTCACCGTCGCCTACTCCGTGCGCGAGCTCGACAACTCCGGCCGGCTGGGTGCGCAGACGACCTTCTTCAGGCTCGGCTCCGATCCCGGGTTGGCTCGTTTCGTCGACTCGATGGCACGACGCGTGGACGGGCGCGTGGTCGCCCCGGAGCTCGACGACCTCGGCGCCGCGGTCGTCGGCTCCTACCTCGGCTCCCGGGGTCCGGCCGGGCTGGGTGACCGCTACGGCGACTGGTTCGACGCCTGACACCGCAACCCGCCCGAAGCGCACGCCGTACGGGTCAGCTGGTGACGTCCTTGCCCGCGAACCGCGCCCACGCGGCGGCGAAGAACACGATCGCGTAGCCGGCGGCGAGATAGAGCCCGGCCAGGATGTTGTTCCAGGCGATCGGGTCTCGGAGCAGGTCGCCGAAGTCCAGCCAGTGATGGGTCAGCAGGTAGGGGTGCAGCCAGCCCACCTGGGGGATCGAGTCGAGGATGTAGCAGGTCGTGCTGAACAGCACCGTCGCCACCATCGCCCCGATCGGCTGCTCGGTCAGCGTCGAGGCGAACAGCCCGACCGCGCCGAGGGCGGCGAGCCCGCAGGCGAGGTACGCCGCCGCGGCCACCACCCTCAGCAGCCCCGACCAGAAGCCGATCTGCGTGCCCGACAGCAGGGTCATCGAGCCGCCTCCGAAGAGGAT
>JAICSC010000194.1 GCA_025937085.1 Nocardioides sp. | reverse complement strand
GTGCGCGTCGTGCCGTGGTCCACCACGACGACGCCCCGCCCGGCCAGCTTCGCCGCGAAGGTGACCCGGCCCGCCAGCGCCGTACGGACGACCTGGCCCACCGAGCCCGACAGGTCGACCCCGCGGTGGCCCGAACCCCAGGGCGAGTCGGGTGGGTCGAACGCCTGCACCACCTTGGGGGTCGGCACCAGGGGCCACACCCCGACCGGAACCGGGTCCACGGGCGCTCCGACCGCGCCGGCGGGTCGCGCCAGGGAGACGAGCGCGACCAGCGCGACGGCAACGACGACCAGCGGTCCGCGACCGTGGACCCGGATGCGATGGGGGAGTGGCATGCCTCCAGGGTCGGGTCGGGGCCGAGGTTGCGCCGGCGTGCGGGCTGGATCTGTGGACGCGGCGGGTGGGAGGTGCGGCTGTGGACGATCGGCGGCCCGGTGGTCTCGAGACGGTCGCTGGGCGACCTCCTCGACCTCCGGGATTGGCATGGCGACCTTCTCGACCGCCGGGCTCGGCCGAGTCGCCGGATTGGTGGGTGCGAGGGCGCTCGACTAATCTGGTCACAGCAGCTCCTGACGGAGCTGACTTCGCACGTCCGCAGACCGCGACACCTGCCGCTCCGGCAGGTGACCACCCGTGGGCGACGATCCTCGGTCCCGGCCAGAAGCTCCCAGCAACAACCCCGGTCGGGTGGGGTCGCGCGCAGACGTCAGGGCCGCCGGCTCCCGCCGACGGCGACAACTGAGACAACGGGCGCGCCTGCGCCCACACAGGAGAAACCCTTCATGGCAGTCGTCACCATGCGCCAGCTGCTCGAGAGCGGCGTGCACTTCGGTCACCAGACCCGTCGGTGGAACCCGAAGATGAAGCGCTTCATCATGACCGAGCGCAACGGCATCTACATCATCGACCTGCAGCAGTCGCTGGCCTACATCGACCGTTCCTACGCGTTCGTCAAGGAGACGGTCGCCAAGGGCGGCACGATCATGTTCGTCGGGACCAAGAAGCAGGCGCAGGAGGCCATCGCCGAGCAGGCGACCCGCGTCGGCATGCCCTACGTGAACCAGCGCTGGCTGGGCGGCATGCTCACCAACTTCCAGACCGTCCACCAGCGGATCAACCGCCTCAAGGAGCTCGACGAGATCGACTTCGAGGACGTCGCGGGCAGCAGCCGTACCAAGAAGGAGCTGCTCCAGATGCGCCGCGAGCGCGACAAGCTGAACAAGTCGCTGGGCGGCATCCGCGAGATGAGCCGTACGCCGGCCGCCGTGTGGATCGTCGACACCAACAAGGAGCACCTCGCCGTCGAGGAGGCCCGCAAGCTGCGGATCCCGATCATCGGCATCCTGGACTCCAACTGCGACCCCGACCTGGTCGACTTCCCGATCCCGGGCAACGACGACGCGATCCGCGCCGTCGGTCTGCTCACCCGCGTGGTCGCCGACGCCGTGGCCGAAGGCCTCATCGCCCGCTCCGGCGCCAAGACCGAGGGCGCCGAGGCCGGCGCCGAGGAGCCGCTGGCGGAGTGGGAGCGCGAGCTGCTGGGTGGTGACGCCGAGGCGCCGGCGGCAGCGCCGACCGCGGAGGTGACGACCACCGCTCCCGCCGAGGTCGAGACCGAGGCCGTGGTCTCGACGAGCTCGACCGACGCGGACGCAGGTACGACGGAGGCCGTGGTCTCGACGAGCTCGACCGACGAGGCAGGCTCGACCGCCGGCGCGTCCGGCTCGACGGACGAGGGCGAGTTCGGCCCCGACTCGGCTGCTCCGCGCGAGGACGGCTCGGCGCCCGAGGGCTTCGAGATCAAGGGCAACAAGAACTCCATGAAGTTCCACGCCCCGAGCAGCCCGTGGTACGCCCGCACCAACGCCGAGGTCTGGTTCCGCAGCGCCGAGGCCGCCGAGGCGGCCGGCTTCGCGAACGCCGAGGCGACCGAGGCCGTGGTCTCGACAAGCTCGACCGACGAGGCCAGCCCGACCGACGAGGCCAGCGCTGAGGCGGCCGACGCCACGGTCTCGTCCGGCTCGACCGGCGGCGGTACCGAGGCCGCCGAGGCCTGACGGGGCGCTCCAGCACCACGCCCGGGCGGCTCGTCGGCAGCGACCGACGAGTGCGCCGCGGGTACCCCACGACACACCTGAGAGGCAGGAAGCACGATGGCGAACTTCTCCGCCACCGACGTCAAGAAGCTCCGGGACATGACCGGCGCCGGGATGATGGACGCCAAGAAGGCCCTCGACGAGGCCGACGGCGACTTCGACGCGGCGATCGACGTCCTGCGCACCAAGGGCGCCGCGAAGGCGGCGAAGCGTGGTGCCGAGCGCGAGGCCACCGCCGGTCTGGTCGCCCAGTCGGGCGGCGCTCTGGTCGAGATCAACTGCGAGACCGACTTCGTCGCCAAGAACGACGAGTTCGTCGCGGTGACCCAGCGGATCGCCGACGCGGCCGACACGGCGAAGGCCGCCGACGCGGAGACTCTCAAGGGTGTGGCGATGGACGGCAAGACCGTCGGCGAGGTCGTCGAGGGACTTGCGATCACCATCGGCGAGAAGATCGAGCTCGGGCGGGTCGCCTGGTTCGAGGCCCCGGTGACGGCGTACCTCCATAAGCGCGCCGCCGACCTGCCGCCGGCGATCGGCGTCCTCGTGCAGTACGACGGCGGCGAGGAGGGCGCGAAGGGCGCGGCCCGCCAGATCGCGGCCATGCGTCCGCAGTACCTCACTCGAGACGACGTCCCGGCCGAGATCGTGGCGAAGGAGCGCGAGATCGCCGAGGCGACCTCGCGCGAGGAGGGCAAGCCCGAGCAGGCGATCGCCAAGATCACCGAGGGCCGCCTCAACGGCTTCTTCAAGGACGTCGTGCTGCTGGAGCAGCCGTCGGTCACCGAGAGCAAGAAGAACGTCCAGGCGGTGCTCGACGAGGCCGGGACCACCGTGAAGGGCTTCGTGCGTTTCGAGGTCGGCGCCTGACCCAAGTAGGGTTCCTGTGAGCTCGACTTCGCTCGATCACCGAGGAGCCCTGTGACCGCCTACCACCGCGTCCTGCTGAAGCTGTCCGGCGAGGTGTTCGGCGGCGGCAAGGTGGGAGTCGACCCGGACGTCGTGCACCGGATCGCCGGTGAGATCGCCGAGGTCGCCCGGGAGGGCGTCGAGGTGTGCGTGGTCGTGGGCGGCGGCAACTTCTTCCGCGGCGCCCAGATGCAGCAGCGGGGCATGGACCGTACCCGGGCCGACTACATGGGCATGTTGGGCACGGTCATGAACTGCCTGGCCCTCCAGGACTTCCTGGAGAAGGAGGGCGTCGAGACCCGGGTACAGACGGCGATCACGATGGGCCAGGTCGCCGAGCCCTACATCCCGCGCCGGGCGATCCGCCACCTCGAGAAGGGCCGCGTCGTGATCTTCGGCGCCGGCGCCGGCATGCCGTTCTTCTCCACCGACACCGTCGCCGCCCAGCGCGCGCTCGAGACCAAGTGCGAGGTCGTGCTGATGGCCAAGCAGGGGGTGGACGGCGTCTACAGTGCGGACCCGAAGTTCGACCCGGCCGCCACGAAGTACGACCGGCTCACCTTCCAGGAGGCGCTCCAGGGGAACCTCCGCATCGCCGACGCCACGGCGTTCGCCCTCTGCATGGAGAACAAGCTGCCGCTGATCGTGTTCGGCATGGAGGAGCAGGGCAACATCCTGCGCATCGTGCAGGGTGAGAAGATTGGCACCCTCGTCACCGCCGACTGAGGCGGCCACCGACGTACGACCAGGAGCACCCGTGATCAACGACATCCTCCACGAGGTGGACGGCAAGATGGACAAGTCCGTCGAGACGACCCGCGAGGAGTTCGCGGCCATCCGCGCCGGGCGGGCGAACCCCGCGATGTTCAACAAGATCATGGTCGACTACTACGGCACGCCCACCCCGCTGCAGAGCCTGGCGTCGTTCACCTCGCAGGAGGCGCGGATCATCCTGATCTCGCCGTACGACGTGAACGCGATGGGCAACGTCGAGCGGGCGATCCGCGACTCCGACCTCGGGGTCAACCCGGCCAACGACGGCAAGGTGATCCGGTGCGTCTTCCCCGAGCTCACCGAGGAGCGGCGCAAGGAGTACATCAAGGTCGCCCGGCACAAGGCTGAGGAGGGCAGGGTCGCCGTGCGGAACCTGCGGCGCCACGCCAAGCAGCAGCTGGAGAAGATGGAGAAGGACGGCGAGGTCGGCCAGGACGACGTCACGGGCGCCGAGAAGCGGCTCGACTCGTTCACCAAGAAGCACACCGACGCCATCGACGACCTGCTCAAGCACAAGGAGTCCGAGCTGCTCGAGGTCTGAGCGCTCGACTCCCGACCCCGCAGCCCGGCGCCTCGATGACCACGGACCCGCCCGCGCCCACGCAGGACCCTGCCAAGGGGAGTGGCCGCGCCGGCCGCAACGTGCCGGTCTCGATCGCCAGCGCGGTCGGTCTGATCGCCCTGGTCCTGGTGACCCTGCTGGTCTGGAAGACCCTCTTCATGGTCGTCGTCGCGGCCGCCGTGCTGGTCGCGATCTGGGAGCTGCACCGGGGCTTCCACATGAAGGACATCGACCTGCCGGAGCAGCCGCTGATGCTGGGCGGCGTCGTGATGGTCGTCGTCGCCTACTTCTGGGGGGCTCCCGCCCTGGTCACGGCGACCGCGGTCAGTGCGCTGGTGACCATGCTCTGGCTGCTGCGCCGCGGCGTACCCGGCTACGTGCAGAACGCCACGGCGTCGGTCTTCACGCTGGTGTACGTGCCCTTCCTCGGCTCCTTCGTCGCGTTGCTGCTCAGCGAGGGCGGCGCGACCGGCTTCGACCGGTACGACGCGGGCGTGAAGGGGATCTTGACGTTCATCGCGGTGACCGCCGCCTCCGACATCGGCGGCTTCGTGGCCGGCGTGCTGTTCGGCCGCCACCAGATGTCGCCGGTGATCTCCCCGAAGAAGTCCTGGGAGGGCTTCGCCGGCTCGGCCGTCCTCTGCGTGGCGGTCGGCATCGCGATGGTCGTCTGGGTCCTCGACGCCGACTGGTGGATCGGCCTCTGCCTGGGCCTGATCGCGGTCGTGATGGCCACCCTCGGCGACCTCTGCGAGTCCGTGATCAAGCGCGATCTCGGCGTCAAGGACATGAGCCAGGTGATCCCCGGCCACGGCGGCCTGATGGACCGGCTCGACTCCCTGCTCGCGACGATCGCCCCGATCTGGCTCCTCCTGCACTACCTCGTCTTCTAGCGGAGTGCCCTTCGCTGTGACCGGACGTACGACGGAGGTCCGGCGGCGGTTCGATGCCGCTTCGTTTTGAGCCGGGGCTTACGCTTCCTCGCTGTGGCGACCCAGTCCAGGAACCAGTCGAAGAGCCAGTCGAAGAACCAGTCGAAGAAGCAGCGCGCCACCGACCGACGCGCAACGGTCGAGCGGCTGCAGCGCGAGCAGAAGGCTCGTGAGCGCCGCCGCGCGCTCGTCGGCGGTTCCGTGGTCGTGGTCATCCTGCTCGTGATCGCGGGAGGCGTGTTCTTCTCGTTGCGGCAGGACCACAAGAAGTCCGACACCCTGAACACCGGCCAGCAGGTCGTCCCGTCGAGCCCCAGCGGCGCGACGACGACCCAGGTCAAGCCGTCGCTGGTCAAGAACCCGACCGACATCAAGGGCGTCATCGCCTACAACACCGGCGACTACCCCGGCCCCGGCACGCCGGGTCGCGACGCGTTGTCGCACGACCACGTCAACGGTCCGGTCAAGTACGCCGTCACGCCGCCGGTCGGAGGGCCGCACAACCCGGTCTGGATGAACGCCGGGGTCTACACCAAGCCGATCCCGTCCGAGCGGGCCGTGCACAACCTCGAGCACGGCGCCGTCTGGATCACCTACCGTCCCGGCTTGTCCAGCGCCGACGTCACCCAGCTGGTCGACCTGTTCAAGAAGCAGTCGATGATCGCCGAGCCCGGCGACGGCGGGCGCTCCAACCGGTTCATGGACCTCTCCCCCTGGTCGGGCAACGACCTGCCCGCACCGATCGTGATCAGCTCCTGGGGGTACCAGCTGAGGGTGCAGTCACCGGACGACCCGCGGCTGCAGCAGTTCATCGACACCTTCCGGCACAACCCCAAGTACTCACCCGAGTACGGTGCGGCGGTCGACGGCGTCCCGGTCCAGACCGGTGGTTCGCCGGCGCTGAACGGCTCCAGCGAGCCCAACCTGTGACGGGTTCCCGATGGTGCTGTACCTCGTCCGGCACGGCCGCCCGCTGATCGAGCGGTCCCGCCCGGCGCACGAGTGGCCGCTGGACCCGGCGTACGCCGACGACGTTCGCGCCCTACGTCCGCGGTTGCCCGGGCACGCCGACTGGTTCTGCTCGCCCGAGCCCAAGGCGGTCGCCACCGCCCGGCTGCTGACCGACGAGCCGGTCGAGGTGGTCGACGACCTGCGCGAGCACGAGCGGCACAGCACCGACTGGATCGAGGACTTCGAGTCCGTCGTACGACGGGCGTTCGCGCGGCCCGACGTCGCGGCGTACGACGGGTGGGCGCCGCTCGCTGACACCCGCCGGAGGGTGGTCACCGCGGTCGCGGGCATCCTCGACCAGCACCCGCGCCGCGACGTCGTGCTGGTCGGGCACGGCACCGCCTGGACCTTGCTGCGCGCCGCTCTCACCGACGAGCCGCCCGACCTGGATGCCTGGGCGCGGCTGGCGATGCCGGACGTGGTCGAGGTGCCGGAACCGGTCGGTGCCGCGTCAATGCGGTCC
>JAICSC010000434.1 GCA_025937085.1 Nocardioides sp. | reverse complement strand
CTCCGCGCGGACCCGCTCCTTTGCCTGCCGCCGAGCCTGCTCGAGATCGATCATGACGGTTCCTCCATGACTGCCGACGTCCGCTGATCGGCGGAGAGACCGTGGAAGATCTGCTCAGGTTGACGCTCGGGTGGGCTCAGCCCTTTCCGCGGACGGGTGGCACCCCTTCTCCTGTGCGCCCGCCGAATCTACCCGGGCCTACCGCTCCGGCTCAATCGCCTGAGGCGGGTGCAAGACTCGCCGCATGCCGCTCATCCGCCGGCGCAACGCCTGGCCGATCGCCGTCGTCGCCGACGCCGTCGCGGTCCTGGTGTTCACCGTCATCGGCCGGGCCAGCCACGACGAGGCCACAGGTCCACGCGGGGTCTGGCACACGGCCTGGCCGTTCCTGCTCGGAGCCGCCCTCGGCCTCGCCTTCACGGCGTACGCGCGGGTGACACCCACCGCTGTCCGCGCCGGCGTGCGGGTATGGGTGTGGACGGTGGTGATCGGGATGGTCGTCCGGTCGGCGAGCGGTGCAGGTACGGCGCCGGCGTTCGTCGTCGTCGCCGCGGTCGTGCTCGGTGCGTTCCTCGTCGGCTGGCGCGTGGCCCTGTCCTGGCGCACGTGGCGACATCCGTGGCGCCGCCGGTGGCAGCTTCCGCGGCCCCGTCCATGGCACCGTCCATGGCACCGTCCGTGGCACCGCCGGGGGCACCGGTTCACTCGCTGATCGAGTACCCAGGTCCGGCGGGCACAATCCACCCTTCCGGATGGAACATTCGCACCCCTCTGGCCCCTACGGTGAGCCCAACCGTAGAGCCTCCCGCAGGAGACACGCTCGACTTGCGAGGGCTCGGCAAGGCGGGGGGAAGACGCGTGGGCCCGGCCACCACGGGGGTGTGACCGGGCCCTCGCTCTCCGGCGGATCGTGTTCGCCCGCAGCGAACTCACGCCTCCCGCCCAGGGTCGTCCGCCTGAGGTGGGGCCAGGGCCGCACGTGGAGCGGACGACCCGAGCGCGCCATCGGTCGTCCGCCTGAGGTGCGGCCGGGGCCGCACGTGGAGCGGACGACCCGAGCACCTGCCACGTCGGCGCGCACGAGAGCGCCTCCCCCGGTCGTCCGACGACCGGGGGAGGCGGGTAGGAGAAACCGGGACCGCCCGGGCGCAGCTCAGCCCGGTTCAGCCCAGCTCAGCGCGGCTCACCCCGGTTCAGCCCAGCCCAGTCCAACCCGGTTCGGCTCAGCCCGGCTGGGCCCGGCTCAGCGCAGCGCTGCGGCCAGGGTGCGGACCGAGAGGTTCTGCGGGTAGTTGATGGTGGTCGCGTCCCGCGAGGCCTCGGGCTTCAGCGGCGAGTGCATGCGCACCCAGCGCCGGTACCCGATCGCGGTCATCGACTGGTAGTGGAAGTTCCGCTCACGCAGCCCGCGCTCCACCTCGAGACTCAGGCCGTCCGCGATCAGCATCCCGTGCACCGCGCCCGGCCGCGACTCGGCCCGCAGCCAGTCGACCGACAGCGCGAGCTGGTCGAGCGCCCCGATCCCGACCGCGG
>JAICSC010000121.1 GCA_025937085.1 Nocardioides sp. | reverse complement strand
TCGCGATCCGGGCGTCGACCTCCGCGGCCTGCTCCTCGGTCAGGTCGCGGGTCTTCCTCGCCACCAGCCGGGCCAGGTGGACCCGGACCTCGCCGGCCTCGACCCGAGCCCACAGCTTCGGCAGCCGGTAGACCAGGTCCAGCCCCTCACACATCTCACCGCGCAGCCGAGCGCGAGGAACGAGCGCATGGCGTGGGCGCGGGGAGGTTGAGCGAGCCCACGGCTGAGCTTGCGAAGCCGTGCAAGGTGAGTCGAAACCCATTCACTTTTCAGATCTGATCGTCACCACGGAGCCAGTACGGATAGTCGCCTTGGTAGGCAGGCTCGACCCGGACCGGAGGGATCGCGACAACACCGGCTCGAGGCTCGCCGTCAGCGGTTTCGAGACGGTCGCTGGGCGACCTCCTCAACCACCGGGGTCCGCCCTGCCACCACATCCATATGGCAACCCTGACATGACCCACCGACAACCGACCCCCGCTCAGGGCACTTCTCCACAACCGACCAGATCACGAACAGATAACGATCACCGCACCGACGCCGACGCCATCGCCGGCGTTGGGTGTGCCGCCGACAGTCGGCGACCCTCTCTAGGCTGACCCGGTGCGGATCGCCACCTGGAACGTGAACTCCCTCCGCTCCCGCATCGGCCGCGTCGAGGCGTTCCTCCAGCGCCACGGGATCGACGTACTCGCGGTGCAGGAGACCAAGGCCCGTGAGGATCAGCTGCCCCTGATGGGGTTGCAAGCGGCGGGGTACGACATCGCCGCCGCGGGCATCAACCAGTGGAACGGCGTGGCGGTGATCAGCCGTGTCGGACTCGAGGACGTGACGATCGGCTTCGACGGCATGCCCGGCTGGGGCGAGCCGCTGGCGGCAGAGGCGCGGGCGATCGGCGTCAGCTGCGGCGACGTACGAATCTGGTCGCTGTACGTGCCGAACGGACGCAAGCCCGACGACCCCCACTACGTCTACAAACTGGACTGGCTGGCCCGACTCCGCGAGGCCGCCGAGCCGTGGCTCGGGGAGCCGACCGCCCTCGTCGGCGACTGGAACATCGCGCCCCGCGACGAGGACGTCTTCGACATGGCGGCCTTCGCCAAGGACACCCACGTCACCCCGCCAGAGCGCGCGGCCTTCCAGGCCTTCCTCGACGACGGGTACGCCGACCTCGCGCGGCCGTTCACGAGCGAGCCCGGGACGTACACCTACTGGGACTACTACCGGCAGCGCTTCGAGCGGAACCGGGGCATGCGGATCGACTTCCTGCTCGGCTCTCCCGCGCTGGCCGAGCGGGTCACCGGTGCCTTCGTCGACCGCGATGAACGCGCCGGGCAGGGTGCCTCCGACCACGCTCCGGTGGTGGTCGACCTCGCCGAGTAGCGTCGGCGGGATGTGCCGGCGTCACAAGTTGGGACGGTCAGCAGGACATCGAGAACGTCGTCCTCGCCTTCCAGGTGCCCGACCCAGCACCGCTCGCGTCGTGGTAGCCGAACTCCAGACCCTTGACCGCCGAGTCGCCGGGGGTCGGGTCGACCTGCAGCCGGAGGAAGACGTTGTACGTCGTACCGGGGTCGAGGGTCGCCCCCTTCGCCGGCACGCGTTCGCTCCACTGCAGGTTGGTGTCGCCGGTCACGATCTTGGGCGGCGGCCACCCCTTGAACGTGCCGGTCTCGGGCGTCGGGCCGGCGGGCGCGACCCACGCGGCGGCATCGACCACGCCCTGGGTGTGGTCGGTCGCGACGGTGTCGAGGGTCACCGAGGTCGGCACCTTGACCAGGACCGGGTAGTAGAGGAACTCGGCGGGGTCGTCGCCGGGCACCAGCTTCTGGCAGTCGTCGAGGTGCTTCCCACCGGACTTCGGGCTGAAGGTCAGCACCGACCTCGGAGCGGTCGTCGCCGGGGCGGTCGTCGGACTCGACGTCGTGGGGGACTCCGTAGGCGCGCTGGACTCGGTCGCGCGGTGGTGTCGGGTCTGGTGGGCGGCGGTCGGCTCGGAGCCTCCGGAGCCGAAGCACCCGGACAGCAGCGACAACGCCGCCAGGCACCCGACCACGGCCGCCCGGGTACGCCTCGTGTGACTCATGAGGTTCACGCTATCCACTGATGTCGGTGGTCCCTGGCACCCTCGCGGACATGAACCTGATGTCGCTCCTTCTGGTCCTGGCGGTCGGCCTGGTGCTCGGGTGCGCGGTGGGCCTGCTCTGGGCGCGCTCCCGGCCGGCGTACGTCGACGGGCGGGGCCAGGGCATGGTCGAGCAGGCCGAGGTGATGCAGGGTCTCGACCGGCTCAGCGACCAGCTGCACGACCTCGAGCACGCGCGGGCGACCTGGCAGGGGCAGCTCCACCAGCAGGTGCTCGACATGCGGCTGACCACCGACAGCCTGCGCCGCGAGACGCAGACGCTCTCGACGGCACTACGGCGACCCCAGGTGCGCGGCCGTTGGGGTGAGCTGCACCTGCGGCGGGCGGTGGAGCTGGCCGGCCTCGTCGACCGGTGCGACTTCCTCGAGCAGGTCCATCTGCACGACGGCGCGGACGGCGGTCTGCGTCCCGACCTGGTGGTGCAGCTGGCCGGGGGCAGGTCGGTGGTGGTCGATGCCAAGGTTCCGCTCGACGCGTTCCTCGACGCGACCGCCGTCGACGATCCCGATGAGCGCAATGCCCAGCTCGCCCGGCACGCCCGTCAGCTGCGCGGTCACGTCGACCTGCTCGGCTCCAAGCGCTACTGGCGCTCGCTGCCCGAGACGCCGGAGTTCGTGGTGCTGTTCCTTCCGGCCGAATCGTTCCTCTCCGCGGCGCTCGAGGCGGACGGGTCGTTGATCGAGCACGCCGCCGACCGTGGCGTCGTGCTGGCGAGTCCCACCACGCTGATCGCCCTGCTCCGCACCGTCGCCCATGGCTGGCGGCACGAGGCGCTCGCCGACCGGGCCCGCGAGATCCACCGCGTGGGCCGCGACCTCCACGAGCGCATCGCGACCATGAGCGGTCATCTCGGCAAGCTGGGCCGTTCCCTCGACACCGCTGTCGCGGCGTACAACCAGACGGTCGGCTCCTGGGAGGCCCGCGTGCTGGTCGCCGCGCGTCGCTTCGAGGAGCTCGACGCCACCGACGACCGCCTCGAGGACCCGCGCGCGATCGAGCGCGCCGTACGCACGATCGGCTCGGTCCACGCGCTCCCCCCTTTGTCACGGCGTGCCGCGAGCGACGAGGAAGCACGCGAGCATACGGTGAGTCCGTGACCACGCGGGCCGCGCGAGCTCACCGGGAGGCACGGTGAGCGACGTGAGAGTGCGCATCGGCCATCCCCGCCTCTCGCCCGGCCGCGCGCCGGTGCGCCCGGCGTGGGAGGGCCACTCGCGCGGCAGCGAGGTGGTCGCCCTGACCACGGCCCTGACCCTGACCGCGGCCGCGGCCCAGATCACGGTCGGAGGTCATCTGGGGCTGTTCTTCGACGTCTGCTTCGTGGCGATCTGCGTCGCCGCCGGCGTGCTCGTGCGGTCCCGCGACTTCTTCACCGTGGGAGTCCTGCCGCCCCTGCTGATGTTCGCGACGATGGTGCTGGTCGCCCTCAACGGCACCCGGGTCATCGCCGACCCGCACGACAGCGTCGTGCAGGCCGTGATCACGGGGCTCGCCCACCACAGCGTCGCGCTCTTCGTCGGGTACGCCGCGTGCCTGGTGACGCTCGCACTGCGCCGGCGGGCGTCCCGGTGACCCCGCTCAAGCGCTGAAGGGCTACTCCTCGAACCTGCTCGGGTCGCCGGCCCCGCGGCGTACCACCTCGGGATAGCCCTCCGACCAGTCGACGACGGTCGTGGGCTCCGCGAGCGTCTCGCCGGCCTCGACCACGACGTCGACCACGTGGTCGAGCTCCTCCTTGATCTCCCAGCCCAGTGCCCGGGGCTCGGTCTCGCCCGGCAGGATCAGCGTGCTGGTCAGCAGCGGCTCGCCGAGCGCGGAGAGCAGCGCCTGGCACACGGCGTGGTCGGGGATGCGGACCCCGACGGTGCGCTTCCTGGGGTGCAGCAGCCGCCGAGGGACCTCGGCGGTGGCCGGCAGGATGAAGGTGTAGGGACCCGGTGTCGCGGCCCTGATCGCCCGGAACGCGCTGTTCGAGATCTGGACGAACTGGCCGAGCTGGGCGAAGTCGGAGCACATCAACGTGAAGTGGTGCTTGTCGTCGAGGTCGCGGATCGCCAGGATCCGGTCGCGCCCGTCGCGGTTGCCGAGCCTGGCTCCCAGGGCATAGCCCGAATCGGTCGGATAGGCGATCAGGGCGTCCTCGCGCACGGCGTCCGCCACCTGCTCGACCAGTCGCGGTTGGGGGTTGTCCGGGTGGATGTCGACGTACCTCGCCATGCGCGCAGTCTCAGGCGTGGGCCGCGGCCCGCAGGTCTCGACGCAGCTCGGGAGGTAGCGCGAAGATCAGCGACTCCTCGGCGCTGTGCACGGCTTCGGCGTCGGGGTACCCACGCGCGGTCAGGTGCGCCAGCACTCCATCGACAAGGGCTTCGGGAACACTCGCACCCGACGTGACACTGACCTTGTCGACACCCTCGAGCCAGGCGTCATCGATCTCGCTCGCGTCGTCGATGCGGTAGGCCGCCCCCGCACCCGCCTCGAGCGCCACCTCGGCGAGTCGGACCGAGTTCGAGGAGTTGGCGGACCCGACCACGATCACGAGGTCGGCGTCGCGGGCGATCTCCTTCACCGCGAGCTGGCGGTTCTGGGTGGCGTAGCAGATGTCGTCGCTCGGCGGGTCGAGCAGCTCCGGGAAGCGCTTGCGGATCGCCTCGACGGTCTCGAGCGTCTCGTCGACCGAGAGGGTCGTCTGCGAGAGCCAGGCGACCTTCGAGGGGTCACGCACCACGATGTTCTCGACGTCGGCGGGCCCCTGGACCAGCTGGATGTGACCCGGCGCCTCACCGGAGGTGCCCTCGACCTCCTCGTGGCCGGCGTGCCCGATCAGCAGGATGTCGTAGTCGTCACCGGCGAACCGCTTGGCCTCGTGATGGACCTTGGTCACCAGCGGGCAGGTCGCGTCGATGGTCTTCAGGTCGCGGGCCTTCGCCTCGGCGTGCACCGCGGGCGAGACGCCGTGGGCGGAGAAGACGACCGTGGCGCCCTCGGGCACCTCGTCGAGCTCCTCCACGAACACCGCACCCCGCGACTCGAGGTCGGAGACGACGTGCTTGTTGTGCACGATCTGCTTGCGGACATAGACCGGTGCGCCGTACAGCTCGAGCGACTTCTCGACGGTGATCACCGCACGGTCGACGCCGGCGCAGTAGCCGCGCGGGGCTGCCAGGCGGACGCCCTGCTCCGACGACGCAGGCATGCCGAGGTCGACACTCATGGGCCCGAGTCTACGGACGTGGAGGTCGCTCCTCCGATTCGGCGGACGCCTCGATCGGGCCCGGGGGTGCGCTGGCCTAGGGTCGCCGCATGGCCCTGGAGACCTCGCCCGCGGCACCCGCGCCGGTGCGGCAGATCGCCCTGGCCATCTCGCAGTGGGTGGGCCGGCTCGGAGCGGTCTGGGTCGAGGGCCAGATGACCCAGGTGAACCGCCGGCCCGGGGTCGGCACCGTGTTCATGACGATGCGCGACTCGGCTGCCGACATCTCGGTCCCGGTCACCTGCGCGCGCACGCTCTTCGACAGCCTCAACCCGCCGCTGGTGGAGGGCGCCAGCGTGGTGATCCACGCCAAGCCGGACTACTACGCCAACCGCGGCTCGCTGTCGCTGGTCGCGCGCGAGATCCGGATGGTCGGGCTCGGGGAGCTGCTCGCCCGCCTCGAACGCCGCCGTCAGCTGCTGGCCGCGGAGGGGCTGTTCGCCGCCGAGCTCAAGAAGCCGCTGCCCTTCCTGCCGCGCCGCGTCGGGCTGATCACCGCACCGAGATCAGCGGCAGAGCGCGACGTGGTCGAGAACGCCCGCCGCCGCTGGCCCGGCGTCGCCTTCGAGACGGCGTACGCCGCCATGCAGGGCACCCGTGCCGCCACGGAGGTCATCGACGCGCTCTCGCGCCTCGACCGCGACCCCCGGGTAGACGTGATCGTGATCGCACGCGGTGGCGGGTCGGTCGAGGACCTGTTGCCGTTCAGCGACGAGGCGCTGGTGCGTGCGGTCTCCGGCACCCGCACGCCGGTCGTGTCCGCGATCGGTCATGAGCCGGACACCCCGCTCCTCGACCTCGCCGCCGACGTCCGAGCCTCGACGCCGACCGACGCGGCCAAGCACCTGGTGCCGGACATGGTCGAGGAGCTCAAAGGCGTGACCTGGGCGCGCGATCGGCTACGCACCGTGATCCGGCAGCTGGTGGATCGCGAGGCGCAAGCACTCGCCGACCTGCGCGCACGACCAGCCCTGGCCGACCCGCGCAGCCTGCTCGACGCCCGCTCGGTCGAGGTGACCGATCTCCGCGACCGCGGGCGTCGCGCGTTCGACCACGTGCTGGCTCGCGCCGCCGACGAAGTCCGCCACCAGCAGGCCCGGGCCCGGGCGCTGTCCCCGCTGGCCACCCTCGAGCGCGGCTATGCCGTCGTGCAGCGTGAGAGTGGCGAGGTCGTGACGTCCGTCGGTGATGTCGCAGAGGGCCTCGGGCTGAACATCCGCGTCGCCGACGGCCGGATCGCCGCGACCACCACCCACGTGGAGGAGAACCATGGTTGACCAGACGACCTCGCCCGAGGGCGAGGAGCGGCCCGGCTACGAGCAGGCCCGAGCCGAGCTGATCGAGGTGGTCCGGGCTCTCGAGGCCGGCGGCACCACCCTCGAGGAGAGCCTGGCCCTGTGGGAGCGCGGCGAGAGGCTCGCGGCCATCTGCCAGGAGTGGCTCGACGGAGCTCGCCGTCGACTCGACGCCGCGATCGGGACCGATTCGGCGGAGTGACGCTTCTACGTCGCATCAGTGAGACGTCACCTTCGCAGTGGTCAGAGAGGCGGCCAGCCGTTCGAGTGTGGCCGCCGACACCGAGCCGAAGACCAGCAGGGACTCGTGATCCCTGGTCGAGACCAACGCCGTGTCGCCGCCGGAGTCGGTCCAGGTGTCCCACCGGGTGGCCACCGACCCGTGGACGGTGACGGGGGGACCACCCCGCGGGTGGGGGTCGACGTACGTCGACAGCAGCGCGGGCGGCGAGTCCGGTGACTGGACCAGGCCGACGTACTCGTCGTCCGCGGTCAGCATGGAGAGCTCGAAAGTCGACGGCACGCCAGGTGAGAACGTGACGTTCGTGGCGTACCACCCGCGAGGCAACCGCGCGGGATAGACGACCTCGGAGCCGGCCTGCTGGGCGTAGCGCACCTGAGCGAGGTAGTCGACGTGCTCCGGCTTGACGTCGAGGTCGGAGCGGTTGAGCGCGCGGAAGCCGACGAAGGCGAGGATCACCAGCAGAGTGACGATCAGGGCGCCGACCATCCCGGACGGGGAGCGTTGGTACCGGCCGGGCTGCCCACCGGCCGTGCTCGTCGATCCGGACTCGCCGGTCGAGCCGGTGTCGCTGGACTCGCGGGACTCGCCGGTCGAGCCCCCCTCGGTCGAGCCTGTCGAGACCACCGTTCCATCCTCACAGGTGGACCCAGCGCGGGGAGCCTAGGCTCCCCCCGTGCCGCCCCTGTCCGACGTCATCGTGGTGGCGGCACTGATCGGCATGCTGGTGGTGGCGTTCGGCCACCCCCGCGGCCGGGTCGAGGCGGCCGTCGGTGTGGTGTGCGCGGGCGTGACCGTGGCGACCGGGCTGCTCTCGCTCCACGACGCGAGAGTCGCGCTCGACCAGCTGGCGCCGGTGGTCGCGTTCCTGGTCACGATCCTGGTGGTCGCGGACGTCTGTGCACGCGCCGGCCTGTTCGTGGCCGCCGCCGAGCGGGTCGGGCGGTGGAGCGGCGGCTCGGCGGCGTGGTTGTTCACCGGAGTCTTCGTGCTCGCCGCGGTCGTCACCGCCACCCTCAGCCTCGACGCGACCGTGGTGCTGCTGACTCCCGTCGTCCTCGCCGCCGCCGCGGCCCGGTCGGTTCCCGATGAGCCGGGCACCTTCGCCTGCCTGCGGATGGCGAACTCCGCTTCTCTCCTGCTCCCGGTCTCCAACCTGACCAACCTGCTCGCGCTCCCGCATGTCGATCTCACGTTCACCGGCTTCGCGGCCCGGACGGCTCCGGTGCTGGTCGTCGTCCTGCTCGTCGAGTACGTCGGCCTGCGCCTGCTGTTCCGCGACCGGCTCCCGAGGTCGCGGGCCGCCGTCGTGACCCGACCCGTCCCCGTGCCGGCGTTCCCGGTGGTGGTCGTCGTCCTGATGCTGGCCGGATTCGCGGCCGTGTCACCGTTCGGCGGCGAGCCGTGGTGGGTCTCGCTCGTCGCGGCCCTCGTCCTCGCGGTCTGGGGACACCGCCGCGGGCTGGCGAGACCCATCCACCTGGTGCACGCCATGCACCCCGGCTTCGCGATCTGGGTCCTGGCCCTCGGCATCGTGGTCGCCGGCCTCGCCCAGGGCTTCCTCGGCGACGCCGTTCGCGACCTCGCCCCCACCTCGACCGGTCTGCCGGCCCTGATCGGCACCGCCGTCCTCGCCACGGTGCTGGCCAACGTGCTCACGAACCTGTCGGCGACGCTGCTCCTGGTCCCGATCATCGCCCCGCTCGGTACGACGGCCGTGCTCGCGGCCCTGATCGGGCTCAACATCGGCTCCGGCCTGACCTGGACCGGCTCGCTGGCGAACCTGCTCTGGCGGCGTACCCTGCGTCGCCACGCCACTGCGTCCGGATCCGTTCCCGCGAGCGCAGCGTTCCACCGGGTCTCCCTGACCCTCACGCCCGTCTCCGTGCTCGCAGCAGTCGTCGTGCTGTGGGCCGTGTCCTGACCGGTGCGGAAGAATGCCCACGTGACGACGGCCCGCAGCTCCGGAGAGCCGCGGCTGGGCCGGCCACCGCTGATCCTGCTCGTCCCGGGCGCGATCGCAGCCCTGCTGCTCGTCGTCCCGATGGTCACCCTGGTCGCGGACACTCCCTGGAACCGCTTCGGCCAGCAGCTGACCTCGAGCGCGGTCGGCGAGGCACTCCGGTTGACCGTGCTGGCCTCGGCGATCACCGTCGTGGCGTGCCTGCTGCTCGGCACTCCCCTGGCCTGGCTCCTCGCCCGGGTGGCGTTCCCCGGCCGGTCCCTCGTGCGCGCGGCCGTGACCGTCCCGCTGGTGCTGCCGCCGGTCGTCGCCGGCGTCGCC
>JAICSC010000309.1 GCA_025937085.1 Nocardioides sp. | reverse complement strand
GGAATCTCGACGACCAACGCCGGCGACCACAAGCTCGCGATCATCAACTCCAAGGGGGAGGCCGAGGCACGCTGTGCGTTCGACTCGATCCTCTGCACCGGCAAGAAGGCCCGAGCGTGATGAAGAGTGTCCCGCTGGCCAAAGGCAAGACGACCCCCGCTCCGGGTACGACTGGTTCAAGGGCAGGCTCTTCGACGCCTGGCTCGAGTGACGGGCCGGGCGCCGGCACTCACTCGGACTCGAGCTGGCGTCTGACCTCGGCGGCGACCGCGGCGCCGTCGGCGCGACCGCGCACCTGCGGCTGAAGCACTCCCATCACCTTGCCCATCGCCCGCGGGCCCTCGTCGGCGGCGCCGGTCTGCTGGATGGCAGCAGCGACGAGCTCGGTGATCGAGTCGGGGTCGAGCTGCTCGGGGAGGTACTCGGTGATCACCGCCGCCTCGACGGTCTCCTTGTCGGCGAGCTCACTGCGGCCGGCGTCGGCGTACGCCGTGGCGGCCTCCCGCCGCTTCTTGGCCTCGGTCGAGAGCACCCCGACGATGTCGTCGTCGCTGAGCTCGCGCGCCTGCTTGCCGGCCACCTCGGCGTTCGTGATGGCCGCCAGCACCATCCTCAGGGTCGAGGAGCGCACCGCGTCGCGCCCTTTGATCGCGACGGTGAGATCGGCACGCAGGCGGTCCTTGAGGTCGCTCATGTCGTCATTGTGCCCATTGCCTGTCCCACGGTGCCGATGGGGCCCGACCAGACCCCGACCGGACCCGACCACGGCCCGACCACGGCCCGACCACGGCCCGACCACGGCATGCTGTGGGGCGATGTGACAGCCTTGCCGCGTGACCCCTGGCCGGCTCCTCGCGCGGACGCTCGGCGCGGGTGTCGCCCTCGGCGCCGGGGTCACGGCGTACGCCGTCTGGGAGGCCCGCGCCTACACGCTCCGGTCGGTGGAGCTGCCGGTGCTGCCCGGGGGCGCCGCGCCGCTGCGGGTCCTGCACCTCAGTGACGTGCACCTGACACCCGGCCAGTCCAGGAAGCGCGAGTGGCTGCGTTCCCTGGCAGATCTCGCGCCCGATCTCGTGGTGAACACCGGCGACAACCTCGCTCACCTCGACGCCGTCCCCCCGTTGCTCGACGCCCTCGGTCCGCTGCTCGACGTCCCTGGCGTGTTCGTGCTCGGCTCGAACGACTACTTCGCCCCGGTCCTGCGCAACCCGCTGCGCTATCTGCTGCCCGACGACGGCAAGCGGCACACCCAGACCACGAAGCTCCCCTGGCCGGAGATGTGCGACGCCTTCTCCGCCGCCGGCTGGACCGACCTGACCAACCGGCGCACGACGACGACGGTGGGTGACCTGACCTTCGCCTGGGCCGGGGTCGACGACCCGCATCTGGAGTACGACGATCTGGCCGCGGTGGCCGGCCCCGCCCCCCTGGACGCCGACGTGCGCGTCGCGGTCGCGCACGCGCCGTACCTGCGGGTGCTGGACCGGTTCGCCGCCGACGGGTACGACGCGGTCTTCGCGGGCCACACCCACGGCGGGCAGATCGCCCTGCCGCTGTACGGCGCTCTGGTCACCAACTGCGATCTCGACCCGGCTCGGGCCAGGGGCCTGCATCGCCACCCGGCCGGGTCGCGGCCCGGTGACGCCGGCTCCACCTGGCTGCACGTCTCGGCCGGCCTCGGCACCTCGCCGTACTTCCCGATCCGCACCGCGTGCCGTCCCGAGGCGACGCTGCTGACGCTGGTGCCCCGGGACTGAGCCCGGATCCACGGGCTGAGCCTTGAGCTCAAGGCACCGAAAAGGTGGTTTCCGCACCGCCGCGTGCGCGGGTGTCCGGCCCGCCGACCGGGATTCGGGAGGGGCCGGTCGCTCAGGTATGCTCGCCGATGCTTGTCGCCCCCCGTGCCCCGACTGCAGATCCGCTGCAGATCCGACTGGGTCCGGCGCGGCAATCGGGCTGTGGCGCAGTTTGGTAGCGCGCCTCGTTCGGGACGAGGAGGCCGCAGGTTCAAATCCTGTCAGCCCGACCGTGTGATGTCCCGCGACATCGTTGCCAGGTGTCTCGGGACATCGGTGCATTTCAGGCGCACTCGCCGTACCCACGTGCCGCGCGAATCGCCGGTCGGCGACAACGCCGATCACGAGACCGGGACGTCGACGTACCCCGTCGCTTCATCGATCGCCGAGGTGCGGACGGTGACCGCAAGCCGCCAGTCGCCCGGCACCGGGACGCTCACCACTCCGGTGCGGTGGCCCTGCCCGCCCGTCACCAGGGTGATCGGGAGCGGACCGATCCGGGACGCCGGCAGGCTGAGGGAGGCGTCGACCTCGCGCGGCTCCGTCGGCTTCCCGGCGGCGTCGGTGACATCGAGGGTGACCCGGACGTGCCGGGCCGCGTCCGGCACGGCCGAGACGCGGACCCGGTCGGGGCCGACGACGAGGCTGTCCGAGACCGGGTGGGCGGTCGGCGTGGACACGGCCGGATCGCTGGTGACGAGCATCGCGCTGGCGACGAGGACGCCGAGCAGCACGGTGGTCTCGATCGCCACGCTGACCCGGAGCCGCCGCACATGCGGCCGGCCGTCGACGACGGGACCGGGTAGGGCGGCGGTCGCCGCATGCACCTGTACGACCGGGTTCATGGTCTGCCACACCCAGGCTCGCGACGCCGCGGCGGCCACAAGGACCAGGGCGACGATGCCCAGCTTGACCAGGAGCACGTGCCCGTAGTGGGAGTGCAGGAGGACGTCCCACGACCGCACCTCTCGCAGGGACTGGTAGACACCGGTCGCCACCAGGGTCGTCACGGCCAGGCTCGCCACCCTCGAGAAGCGGAGCACCGGCGGGGTCGACTCCTCTCTCCGGCCGCGGCCCAGGACGGCCCCGAGGAGCAGCGCCAGGCCACCCAGCCAGAGGCTCATCGCTCCCACGTGCAGGGTGTCACTGGCGATCGCGATCGGCCGGTGGCCCCCGGCGGCGGCGTGGCCGCACAGCGCGAACGTCACGCCCGTCCCTGCGAGGAGGACGCCGGGAGCAGCGACCATCCATCGGGCCGGGAGGTGCTCCCGATAGGTGAGCAGAAGGACCAGGAGCGCGATCAGGAACAGACGGGCGTCCATGGCGCGCCCGTACGTCGTGCCGAGGACCGCCCGGAGCTGAGCTCCGTCGGTGATGCCACCGAGGCCCGCCCCCGCGTCGTACGGGCCCTTGAGCAGCAGGGCGAGCAGGGTCCCGGCGGTCAACGCCACGATCCCACCGGCCACGAGGAGCCGCGCGCGGCGGCTGCGCCATCCCGCCGGCCAGCACCACGCGAGGAACGCGAAGCCGCCGAGACCGAGCGCGGACCCGGCGTACGTCAGCCAGCGGGAGAACCCGAGGGCCACGTCCACCGGCGTCGACCCGTCGGTAGGCGGTGTCGCGGCCGCTCCGCGGGAGGGATGACCGATCACGAAGGTGTATGCGCCCTCGACCGGGTGCGAGTCGGCGGAGACGACCCGGTACGAGACCAGGTAGGTGCCGTCGGGCAACTCCCGTCGTACGCCGACTCCCGCGGTGGCCGGGTCGCCGTCGGCGTGAGCGACAGCACCGTCGTCGACCCGCGTCCCGTCCGGGCCGAACACCCGGACCGAGTCGGCGAGCAGGGAGACCGCCTCGTTGAAGACCAGGTCGACCGAGGTCGGCGGCGTGGTGAGCACCGCGTCGGCGGCCGGGGTGCTGTCCTCGAGCATCGCGTGGGCCGAGGCCGGCGGGGCGGCCAGGAGGATCATGCCGACCACGAACACGGCGGCCAGTGCCGGCACCAGCGACCGGCAGAGCCGGTGGGCAGCGGTCGCGGCCGCGCGAGAACGGGAACGCGTGCGGCCCGGGGACGTCGTCGGCAGCCGGCGTGGACGGTCACCGGCCGCGAGCAGCACGAGCAGCGCGAAGCCGACGATCACGCCCAGATGCCTGGATTCATGGACGAACCCGACCCGACCCTCGTCGACGTCCACCGCAGCGGTGAGCACCAGGAGGGCCGAGGCGACACCGATGACCGGGACGTAGCCGCGAGCCAGGTGCGGACGGACGGCCGAGCACAGCAGCGCGACCGAGACCGCAGCGGTGAACGCGAACGCCTCGTGCACCTCGTGGTCACGTCCCAGCGCGTCGGCGAGTGCGGGGACCAGCGAGCCCAGGCCCGCCAGCACGACCAGCAGGCGCAGGGCGGCCCGGACGGCCGGGCGGGAGAGGCGG
>JAICSC010000305.1 GCA_025937085.1 Nocardioides sp. | reverse complement strand
TCGTCGGCGACGTGACCTTCCTGCACGACGCCAACGGCCTGGTCCTCGGCCCCGAGGAACCCCGCCCCGACCTCACGATCGTGGTCGTCAACGACGACGGCGGCTCGATCTTCGCCACGCTGGAGCAAGGCGCCGAGGAGTTCGCCGACCAGTACGACCGCCTCTTCGGCACGCCGCACGGCGTCGACCTGGCGAGCCTCTGCGCCGCGACCCGAACCCCTCACCTCCGGGTGCGGAGCCGGCCGGAGCTCGAGCAGGCCCTCGCCACCCCGAACGGGGGCGTCGAGGTGGTGGAGGCCGTCGTACGACGCGACGACCGGCGCGACCTCGACGCCCGGATCCGCGCCCTCGCCGAGGCGCTCTAGCGAAGGCAGTACCTAGCGAGGCTAGCCGGTCACGAGTCGGCAACGCCCGTTCCGCGACGGCGACCGAGCGGTCATCATCGCGGCATGGACGCTCGTGCCGGCGTGGCCGCGCTGTTGGTCGGCGTCGCCCTGTTCACCGGCTGCTCCTCCCACCCGAGCGGCTACACAACCGACGCGGCGACCGACGACGCGGCGCGCGCGGTCGCTGCCGGAGACCCGGCGTACGCACTGGACCAGCTACGGCACAACTACGGCGAGGTCGGCGGAGCTGCCACCACCCTGGAGGACTCCCTGCCGAACCACCACTACGCGCTGGGTGACACCGGAAGGGTCGCCTCCTACTCGGACGCCCTCGTCCTGGGCACCGTCACCGGGGTCACGAAGGGCATCGGGGTGATCTGGCGTGACGATGACGACTACACCGTCGTTGCCTTCGACGACACGTCGGCCGACACCCGGACGGTGGTCGTCACGATGACGGTCGACGACGGCACGGGAGCCATCACGCCGGGCGACGGGCCGGTGAGCTTCCGGGTGTTGGTGCCGCCGCTGGGCGACCCCGACCGGTTCGCCGAGAGCATGGCCGGACTCGGCCGGATCGCGGTGTTGCTCCACCGAGACGCAACCGACTTCGACAGCACTCCCTGGCGACCGCTGATGAACGACAACCTGATCGGGGTGATCGCGGACGACGGCTCGCTCACGCTCCCCGGTCTGGCGCGCGGGGTGGCGTTCGCCGGCGACCTCCACACCGCCGCCCAGCTGCTCGCTGCGGCCCGGACGCCGGACACGACCACGACGGTCGCCGTTCCGTGACCGAGCCGGCGCAAGAGCGGTCAAGCCGAGGACGCCGCTGTCGGGGCACGATGTCCTCATGACCGCCGCCGACACCTTCGCCGACTTCGTCGACGGGCTGGCCGCCGCCCTCGACGACCACGACGCGTCCGGCGAGGACTGGGCCGCCCGGCAACACTTCTCGCGGTACCACTTCGACCGGATGATCAAGGCCGTCGGCGGGGAGCCCCCGCAGACGCTGCGCCGGCGCATCCTGCTCGAGCGGGCGGCGTACCGGATGATCACGACGAAGGCGCCGCTGCTCGACATCGCCGTGGAGGCGGGCTACTCCTCCCACGAGGCGTTCACGCGCGCGTTCGCCAAGGCGTACGACGCGTCCCCGCGGGACTGGCGCAGGAAGCCCGGCCACATCCAGATCGGGGAGGCGAACGGCGTGCACTTCGTGCCGCCCGCGAGCATCCGGCTGCCCTCGCGCGACGTCGTCCGTGGCCCCGATCTCCTGGAGAAGATGGTCGAGCACCACGTCTGGCTGACCGGCGAGATGATCCGGGTCGCCGGCTACCTCACCGACTCCGAGCTGGACGAGACGATCCTGGTCGAGGACGACGACCAGGGGCAGACGATCCGCTCGCTGCTGAGCCGGCTCGTCGGCCAGATGGGCATGTGGAACGCCGCGATGGCGACCCGCGACTACGACTGGAGCGTCGAGGACCAGGAGTCGGTCAGCTCGATGCGGCGGCGGCTCGGCATCGAGGGGCCGCGCTACCTCGCCCACGTGCGCGAGGTCTGCGACCAGGGCCGGGTCGAGGACACGTTCGTCGACGCGTTGTGCGAGCGGGCGCAGGTGTTCACCTACGGCGGGATGATCGCCCACGTGATCACGTTCGCGGCGTACCGCCGCACCGCCGTCGTCCTGGCCTTGGCCCGCCTCGGTCACGACGAGCTGGGCTGGGGCGACCCGATGAGGTGGGTCGCGGACCGGGCGTGACCCGGCCTGCTCCACCGGCCAGGTGAGAATGGCCGCGTGGAGATCGCGTTCGAGCTGGTCGCCCTGGCGATCGCCGTGCTCGCCGGGACGGCCCTGGCCGATCGCGTCCGCTTCCCGGCGCCGCTCGGGCTGATCGTCGTCGGCATCGTCGCGTCCTACGTCCCCGGCGTCCCCACCGTCCACCTCAGCTCCGACGTCGTGCTGCTCGGTCTGCTGCCGCCGCTGCTGTACGCCGCCGCGATCCAGACCTCGCTGGTCGACTTCAACGCCAACCGGCGGGCGATCCTCCTGCTCAGCGTCGGCCTCGTGGTGTTCACCGCCATCGGCATCGGGGCCCTCGTCCACGTCCTCCTGCCCGGGATCGAGTGGTGGGCAGCCATCGCGATCGGTGCCGTCGTCGCGCCTCCCGACGCGGTCGCCGCCACCGCGATCGGACGACGGATCGGCCTGCCACGCCGCATCGTCACGATCCTCGAAGGGGAGTCACTCTTCAACGACGCCACCGCGCTGGTCGCCCTGCGGACCGCCATCGCGGCCGGGGCCGGCGGGGTCCATCTGTGGAAGGTCGGGACGGACTTCCTCGTCGCGTCCATCGGAGGTCTCGCCATCGGCTTCGTGGTGTTCATGGTGGTGGCTCGACTGCGCCGTCACGTCACCAACCCGATCTTCGACACCGCGATCTCGTTCGTCGTCCCCTACGCGACGTACATCCTCTCCGAGGAGGCGCACTCCTCCGGCGTCGTCAGTGTCGTCGTCGCCGGCCTGCTGCTCGGCCACAAGGCGCCGGTGATCCAGACCGCCCAGTCACGCATCGCGGAGCGGATCAACTGGCGAACGATCGCCTACTTCCTGGAGAACACCGTCTTCCTGCTGATCGGCCTCCAGGCGCAGTGGATCCTGCAGGGCGTGTCGGACGGCGGCACCTCCGCCGGTCGCGTGGTCGCCGTCTGTGGGCTGACGCTGCTCGCGTGCGTCGTGCTCCGGATGATCTGGGTGTTCTTCGCCCGGTACCTGCTGGTCCGGCCCGGACCGGACCCGAGCACCGGCCGGCTCCCGCCGCCGACGTTCACGTTCCTGCTCGGCTGGGCCGGGATGCGCGGCGTGGTGACGCTGGCGGCGGCCTTCGTGATCCCGTCCGACGCGCCGTACCGCGAAGTGCTGCTGCTGGTCGCCTTCACCGTGGTGGCGGGGACGTTGTTCCTCCAGGGTCTCTCCCTGCCGTGGCTGGCGCGGCGGCTGCGCGTGCCCTCGCCGGACCCGCTCGAGGACGCACTCGCCCGGGCGACGGTCCTCCAACAGGCGTCGAAGTCCGGCTTCAAGAGACTCAAGGAGCTCGAGTACGACGACCGGCACGGCGTCTTCGCGCTCCTCAAGCAGCGCATCGAGCAGCGCAACTTCGCGGCCTGGGAGCGGCTCGGCACGGTCGCGGAGCAGGAGGCGCCCAGTGAGCTGTACACGCGGGTGCGGCTGGAGATGATCGCCGCCGAACGGCAGCGGGTGCTCGACATCCGGAAGTCGGGCACCGTCGCCAGCGAGGTCATCAGCGACGTGCTGTCGATGCTGGACATCGAGGAGTCGATGCTCGACATCAGCCAGGAGAGCCGTGAGGAGATCCGGCTGACCGCGGCCCACCGGCGTACCGGCGAGTCGTGCGTGGACCTCGAGACCTACCCGCCCGTCGAGACGGTCGCCGAGCCCGAGTGCCTCGACTGCCTACGCGAGGGTACGGCGTGGGTCGCGCTCCGCCAGTGCCTGGAGTGCGGGAACATCGGCTGCTGCGACTCCTCTCCCCGACGCCACGCCACCGCGCACTTCCACGAGTACCAGCACCCAGTGATGGAGTCCGCCGAGCCCGGCGAGGACTGGCGGTGGTGCTACCTCCACCACGCCACGGCCTGAGCGAGGACCCTCCGATCCGGCTGAGCCGGAGCGGAGGACCGCAGCGAACGGCGCAGCGCGCTTGCGCGCAAGCCGTCCTGAACACCGCCGCACCCGTGGCTAGATTGGCGGGATGCGGATCACCAAGTTCGGTCACTCCTGCGTCCGGCTCGAGCACGACGGGAAGGCGGTGGTCCTCGACCCCGGGATGTTCACCGACCCCGAGGCGCTCGACGGTGCTGACGCGGTGGTC
>JAICSC010000399.1 GCA_025937085.1 Nocardioides sp. | reverse complement strand
GGTGACCGCCGACCTCGAGGCCGGGTACGGCGACGCGGCGGAGACCGTGCGCCGCGCGATCGGACTCGGGGTCGTGGGCTGCAACATCGAGGACCAGCTGAAGCCACTCGGCGAGGCGGTGGCCGTCGTGGAGTCCGTGATTCGGGCCGCCGCGGCCGAGGGTGTCCCCGACTTCGTGCTCAACGCCCGCACCGACGCCTTCATCCGCTCCGGTGACCGGAGCCCGGACGAGGTGCTCGCCGCAGCGATCGAGCGTGGTCGGGCCTTCCTCGACGCCGGAGCGCCGGTCGTGTTCGTCCCGGGGCGCCTCACCGACGACCAGGTCGTGGCGCTGGTCGACGCCCTCGGCCCGCAGCGGCTGACCCTGCTGCCGGCACCCGGCAGCCCATCGCTGACCCGGCTGGAGGAGCTCGGCGTCGCACGGGTCAGCTTCGGGCCCTTCCCGCAGCGGGTCGCCCTGACCGCGCTCCAGGAGATGGTCGAGGGCGTCGCCCGCGGCGAGGGCGTCCCCGAGGGCACCCGAGCCCTGACCTGACCCGCACCAACCATGCGCTAACCAGTTTGTCGCGGCCACGGCGCGGCTGGTTTGCTGGCCGACGTGAGCGACGAGCTGAACGAACGCGTCGAGGCCGCCTCGAAGGCCTGCGACACCACCGTCTTCTGGCACCCACGACGTACGCCGGCTCAGGCGCTCCACGCCCTCGCCGACTCCGCCGACGAGCTGGGCGTCGACGAGTGGGACGTGTACGCCGAGAAGGGTGCCGTCGCCCGGGTGGAGAAGCAGGTGGCCGAGCTGCTCGGCAAGCCGGCCGCGGCGTTCTTCCCGAGCGGGATCATGGCCCAGCAGTCCGTCCTGCGCGTGTGGTGCGACCGGTCGGGGTCGAAGCGGGTGGCGATCCCCGACCTCTCCCACCTGCTCAAGCACGAGGACGACGGGCCGCGCCGTCTGCACGGGTTCGAGTTCGACCACCTCACGACCGGGCCGAAGACCGCGACCGCGGAGGGCCTCCGAAAGCTCTCGCCCGGGCTCGGCGCGGCACTGATCGAGCTCCCACTGCGCGACGCCGGCTGCCTGCTCCCGTCGTGGGACGACCTCACGGCCCTGTCCGAGGCGGCCCGCGAGCTCGGCGTACCCCTGCACGCCGACGGCGCCCGCATCTGGGAGTCCCAGCCGTACTGGGACAAACCGCTGTCCGAGATCGCCGCGCTCGTCGACACGATGTACGTCTCGTTCTACAAGGGGCTCGAAGGCCTCGCCGGCGCGGCGCTCGCCGGCCCGGAGGACGTCATCGCGGAGGCCCGCACCTGGCGGCGCCGGATGGGAGGCACCCTCTTCCGCCTCACGCCGTACGCCGTGTCCGCACTGGCCGGCCTGAAGGAGCGGCTGCCACGGATGGGAGAGTACGTCGCGTGGGCGCGGGAGCTCGCAACCGCGCTGACCGAGCGCGGCCTGAATGTGAACCCCGACCCACCGCACACCAACACCTTCCAGGTGTTCGCCGAGGGGGAGCCGGACGGCATCGTCGAGCGCAAGATCGCGTTCATGGAGCGCGAGAAGATCGAACCGTGCGGCGGCTGGTGGGCGTCGCAGGTGCCGGGTACGGCGATGACCGAGGTCGCCGTGCACGACGCGGCACTGGCACACGAGCCGAAGCAGGTGGCGACCTGGATCGCCGAGGTCGCGCTGGGCTGATCTGGGCCGAGCCTGAAAATCGCCGAGACTCGCGACGGATTCATGAGGGGTGATGAGGAGTAGCGTGGGGTCGCCACGTCCGGAGGAGGAACGACTATGACGCTCACCCGGATCACGTCCACTCTCGGTGCGGTCGCGCTCGGCGGGGTCCTCGTGGCCTCGACGTACGGCGCACAGGCGGCCGGCTCGACGACCGCGCCCGACCGCTCGGGCTCGGGCTCGGCCCAGCACAGCCGTATGGCCGGACAGGCCGGTCACTTCCAGGCCCCGGCGGCGCACCGGTACGGCAGCAACGGGATGCGGATGGGGCTGCACTGCGAGACCCACGACCCGTCTTGACCCTGCTGCAAGCGGGCAGTGCACCGGTGCTGGCGGCGGGGCTGAGCGGACTGAGCGGGGCTGACGCTCAGGCTCTCCCGTCCAGGAACATCCGCAGCCGGGCACTCGTGGACTCCGGGTCCTCGACCACGCTCGCGTTCGCGGCCCGGCACGCCCAGCCGAGCCGGAGCGCCAAGGGGACGGCGTCGCGGAGCTCGGGTCGCTCGGGGTCGTAGCGACGCAGGTAGCGGTCGATCAGCGGGTCGATGTCGACCGAGCCCTCGACGTCGTCGAGGCCCCAGGCGAGGTGCCCCTCCAGGGTGACCGACAGCGTGAAG
>JAICSC010000310.1 GCA_025937085.1 Nocardioides sp. | reverse complement strand
GGATCGCGAGCGTGATGGCCCGCGACGAGGGCTGGCTGGCCGAGCACATGCTGATCCTCAAGCTCACCTCGCCCCAGGGCGTCACCAAGTACGTCGCGGCCGCGTTCCCGAGCGCCTGCGGCAAGACCAACCTCGCCATGCTCCAGCCGAGCATCCCGGGCTGGAAGGTGGAGTCCCTCGGTGACGACATCGCCTGGATGCGCATCGGCGACGACGGCCGGCTGTGGGCGGTCAACCCCGAGTACGGCTTCTTCGGCGTCGCTCCGGGCACCAACCAGCACACCAACCCGAACGCGATCCGCACCCTCGACCGCGGCAACTCGGTGTTCACCAACGTGGCGCTCACCGAGGACGGCGACGTGTGGTGGGAGGGCATGGAGAACCCGCCCGCCCACGCCACCAGCTGGAAGGGCGAGCCGTGGACGCCCGACAGCGAGGAGCTGTCGAGTCACCCCAACAGCCGGTACTGCACGCCGATCCGGCAGTGCCCGATCCTGGCGCCTGAGTACGACGACCCGCGCGGCGTCCCGATCGACGCGATCCTGTTCGGGGGTCGGCGCAAGACCACCATCCCGCTGGTGACCGAGGCTCGCGACTGGACCCACGGCACCTTCATGGGCGCCACGCTGAGCTCCGAGACGACCGCCGCCGCGGTCGGCCAGGTCGGCGTCGTACGCCGGGACCCGATGGCGATGCTGCCGTTCATCGGCTACAACGCCGGCGACTACTTCAACCACTGGATCACCGTGGGCAAGGAGAACGACGCCGCGAAGCTGCCGCGCATCTTCTACGTCAACTGGTTCCGCCGTGCCACGAACGATGACGGCAGCGAGGGCGGCTTCCTGTGGCCGGGATTCGGCGAGAACAGCCGCGTCCTCAAGTGGGTGATCGAGCGACTCGAGGGGCAGGCGGACGCCGTCGAGACGCCGATCGGGCACGTGCCGGCGCCGGGGTCGCTCGACACCGACGGGCTCGACCTCACCGACGACGACCTGGCCGAGGCCCTGGCGGTCGACCCGGAGGAGTGGAAGGCAGAGATCCCGCAGATCCAGGAGTGGTTCGAGAAGTTCGGCGACGAGCTTCCGGCCGTGCTGTGGACCGAGCTCGACGGCCTGAAGGCACGCCTCGGGGTGTGACGGGGTCGTCCCACGCCGCCGCCATCACAGTTCCGGTGAAACCGGCCGAGACTGTGATGGCGCAACCGGTGATGTGCGACGATGCGTGCGTGGGGCAAGGTGAGAGCATGACCTGTGGCCGGGCTCGGCCCTGAGGAACGGGCCCTCTTCGAGTCCGTGGCGACGCCGTTGTACGAGGAGACGGCGCTGAGCGGCGGGCTCAAGGAGTCCGATCCGCGCATCCAGGACGAAGGCGAGCTGCGTCAGGCGCTCGACCTGCTGATGTCGCTGAACCTGCTGGTCCACGACAAGGACAACGCTATCTACGTGCCCGTGGATCCGACCACGGTCCAGTCACACGTGGTCACGCCGATGAGCCAGCGCGCGGCCGAGATGCTGGACGAGTCCTCGGAGTGGGCCCGCGTGTTCGCCGGGCTGTCGCACACCTGGCGCCGGTCACCGGGCGCGGTGCGCGGTCCGATCAACGAGTTCCAGGGTCCGGCCATCCAGACCTTCATCAACGGTGCTGTGGCCGAGGCCGAGACGGAGCTGCTCACCGCACAACCCCAGACGGGGCGCGAGCTTCCCTCGGCGGGACTCAAGGCGGCAGCGGAGCGGGACAAGGCTGCGCTCGATCGCGGCGTACGGATGCGGACCCTCTACCAGCACAGCGCCCGGCGCCACGCGCTGACCCGCGACTACGTGGCCGAGGTCAGCGCGCGAGGTGCCGAGGTGCGCACACTGGACGAGTTCTTCAACCGGATGATCGTCATCGACCGCCGGCTCGCGATCATTCCGGGGCATACCGACAACACGGCGATCGCCGTCCAGGAGCCGGCTCTCGTCGCCTACCTCGCCGACGTCTTCGAACGGGCCTGGGAACGAGCCCGCCCGTTCACCAACACCGAGCGGTCGATGATGAACGACATCGCCCGCGAGCAGCGCGCGATGACCATCCGGATGCTGATCGAGGGGCACTCCGACCCGGTCAGCGCCAAGCGCCTCGGCGTCAGCGCGCGCACGTTCGCCGGGTACGTCGCCGACCTGAAGACCGAGTACGAGGCCGACACGCGGTTCCAGCTCGGCTACACGATGGGGCAGCAGGGCGTCTCGGGCCGCGAGGAGGAGTAGCAGCCGATCGCCCGATCACGCGAGACCGCGGCGGCGTCCGGGCGCGAGAGAGCGGCCCGGGAGCAGTAGACTCCCAGGCCGCCGTGGGGACAACCGGCGCGAGCTGTGGTTCCGAGTGGGGGTCGGGAACCGGTGAGCTCGCGGCCTAGGTGATGTCGATCAGCGGTGACCCGCCATGACACAGCCGGGGCACGGCCAGTTGGTGTCCATGGCGTGGGCAGGCGCTGTGATGCCGAGCGCCACGACGCTGAGCAACGCCGCCGCGAGCGTCAGGGCCGCCTTCCGCATCCTGTTCATGAGTTGCACATCCTCCCGGAGTAAGGGCTTTGTGGCACCCTGTACCCATTCTTGGGGAGGCTCGAAACCCGCGACATAGGGGCCGTGGCTCATTTCGTTGCAATGCAGATTCCTGCAACCGTGTCTGCGCGCGTGCCTCCGGTCGACGAGACCATCGTCGACCCGTGCCAGGCTACGCGATCCGCGGCGCGGGCCTCGCCGCCGAGGACGAACCATCGGCGACGAGGCGCGCGGACACTGGCGGAGGCGGCGGGATTTGAACCCGCGAGAGGGGATTACCCTCAACCCGCTTAGCAGGCGGGCGCCATAAACCGGACTAGGCGACGCCTCCCGTCAGCCCGCACAGGCTACAAGGAGTGGAGCGAGGCCACGCAATCCGGCCGATCCCGTCGCAGAGATCAGGAGACGCCCGCATCGCCGGGGGTGTGCGCGTCCCGCACCCGACGGCGTACGTCGTGCGCGAGGGCGTCGGCCTCGCCCGCCACCGCGGCCATCGGCAGCCGGGTCATCCGCCCGTCACGGAGCCGCAGCACCAGGCACGGCCTGCCGCCGGGGCTGACGGCCACCACCTCGTCGACCTGCGACCAGGGGGCCCCGCTGACGCCGATGCCGCCCAGGAGACGCACGTCGTAACCCTGGGGCGTCAGCCGGACCGCCCAGGCCCGGCGGACCAGGTACCACGCCCAGCCGGCGACCAACACCACGCCGACCACGGTGACCGTGCCGGCGATCGCCCAACCGGCGCCGACGAGCACCCCGACCACCGTCGCGAGGACTACCGCCAGTGCGAGCGTCACCAGGCTGCGGCCCACCAGTCGGACCCCCAGGGCCGGCGCCAGCCGGTACGTCGTCGCGAGGGTGGGCTGTGGGCGGGTCACCGCACCATTCAACCCGGATCCACCGATTTCCGCCTGCTGCGCGACGGCGCCCATCGGTGGATCCGGGTTCAACTGAAACCGTCGCCGACACCGCCAAACGGGACGGTTCCCGCCCTTGTCCCCGCCCGGCCGAGGGTCCACAGTTGTTCGCAACCCCGTCGCACGCCCCCAACCGACGAGTGAGCCGGCACTCGGGAGGTCCCCATGACGGCAACGACTCAGACGCTCGACGATCTCCTGCGGCCCGGACACGCCCGCGACAACGTGGGCGCCTGGCGCTGGTCGGTACGTCGGCACCTGGTCCCCGTCCGCGACCGGCTCCTCCGCGACCACCCCGACCGCCGCGAGGCCTGGCTCTCCGCGCGAGCCGCGCGGACGCTGCGCGAGCGCGACGAGCTGCTCGCGCGTCTCAACAGTCTGGCCTCACAGGTACTGGTGGCCGCGAACCTGGCAGACCTGGACGACGTCGCCGACCGGCTCAGCCGGCTGTTGGTCGACATCGCCCATCACCACCAGCGGGTCCACGACCTGGCCTGGGACGACGTGGAGCTGGAGATCGGCGGCTCGGAGTAGCGCACCGTAAACTCCTGCGCTGTGCCCGCCCCACGGGGGTGGTGCTCGGAGGGGTGCCGGAGTGGCCGATCGGAACCGCCTTGAAAGCGGTCGCTGGCAGAGATGTCAGCCGCGGGTTCGAATCCCGCCCCCTCTGCTCAATCCCGCCCCGGCCCAGCCCTCTGCTCATCCCGCCCGCAGCTCAGCGGGGAGCGGTGAGCTCCACCAGGATGTCGCCCTCCTGGACGACGTC
>JAICSC010000024.1 GCA_025937085.1 Nocardioides sp. | reverse complement strand
GGCGAGCTCAACCACCCGTGAGTAAGTACTTCCGGTAACCGACGGCCGGCGACGGAGGTCGGGAACCAGATCCTCCTGCTCTCTTCCAAAGTCAGAAGACCGCAACCATGCGACCACCGTTCGGAGTCTCGACAAGCTCGACCGACGATCAACCTGCCGGGCGCGGGCCTCCCGGTGGTTGAGGAAGGCGCCCTCGGCGCCTGACTCGAAGCCACCGTTCCGGTCACCGGCGGTTTCGTGACGGTCGCTGGGCGACCTCCTCAACCACCGGTGAGCTCAACCACCCGTGAGTGAGCACCTCCGGCAACCGGAGGCCGGCGACGGCGGTCGGGCACGAGAGCCTGCTGCGCTCTTCCAAAGCCAAGAGCCGCAGCCACCCACCACCGCGAGGGGTCTCGACAAGCTCGACCGACGGTCCCCAGCCCTCCTCGACCACCGTCGGATCGCGCGGCGAGCTCCTCAACTACCGGGGGCTTCTCCGTCGGCGAGCTCTTGGTGCGCTGCCAGGTAGCGCTCGACGCGGCGATCGGGGACCAGCCACATCAGCGCCACGGCGACGTACGGGACCAGGCCCAGCCACGGCTGGACGAAGGCCAGCACAATCCCGAGGAGATAGATGAGCGGCGAGGCCTTGCCCTTGAAGTCGTTGCCGACGACCTCGCGCAGCCGAGGGCCGGTGACCGGCATCCGCATCATCCGGCGCTGGAGCACGAAGTAGGCGGTCCCGGCCGCCATCAGGTTCACGCCGTAGACGACCGTCGGCGTGTGAGCGACGTGTGACTCGTCCAGCCATGCCGTGGTGAACGGATAGAGAGACAACCAGAACAGCAGGTGCATGTTGGCCCACAGCACGGATCCGTCGACGTAGTCGATGATCTGGAACATGTGGTGGTGGTTGTTCCAGTAGATCCCGATATAGATGAAGCTCAGGACGTAGGTGAGCAATCCGAACCTGGACTCTTTCCACAGGTCATGCATGTGATGTCCTTGCGGCACCTGAAGCTCCAGGACCATCACCGTGATGATGATCGCGAGCACGCCGTCGCTGAACGCCTCGAGCCGGGACGTGGACATGCGCGAATCCTAGGAGGGCCGCGGGTGGGCAGTCCGGGTGTGAGCCGTCAGGACGAGTAGTCGCGGAAGCCGCGCTTGGTCTTCCGACCGAGATAGCCGGCGGTGACCAGGTGCTCGAGCAGGGGCGCCGGCGCGAAGCCGGGCTCGCGGAACTCCAGGTACAGCTCGCGCTGGATGGCCAGCGACACGTCGTTGCCGACGACGTCGAGCAGCTCGAACGGACCCATCGGGAGCGCACAGCCGAGCTTCATCGCGGTGTCGATGTCATCGGCCGTGGCGTAGTGCGCCTCGAGCATCTTGACCGCGTCGTTGAGGTAGGGGAACAGCAGGGAGTTGACGATGAAGCCGGCCCGGTCGCCGCACGAGACCGCGACCTTGTCCAAGGTGGCGCACAGCGCGAGCGCGGTCTCGTGGATGTCGTCGGCGGTCGTGACGGTGGAGACGATCTCGACGAGCTTCATCATCGGTGCGGGGTTGAAGAAGTGCATCCCGATGACGTCCTGCGGCCGCTTGGTCGCGGTCGCCAGCGAGATCACCGGCAGGCTGCTGGTGGTCGTCGCCAGGATCGCGCCCGGCCGACAGATCTCGTCCAGGTTCTCGAACAGAGTGGTCTTGACCGTGAGGTCCTCCACCACCGCCTCGACGACGAGATCGGCGGACGCGAGGTCGTCGAGCCGGGTCGTCCCGGTGAGGTGACCGAGGGTCTCGCCCTTGGCGCTCTCCTCGAGCTTGCCCCGCTGGATCGCCTTGTCCAGGGAACGCCCGATCGCGGTGCGTACGCCGTCGACCTTGGCGGCCGTGCGACCGACGTACGTGACGTCGTACCCGGCCCTCGCGAAGACCTCGATGATGCCGGTGGCCATGGTGCCGGTCCCGACGACCCCGACCGTGCGCACGGTGCGCTTCAGCTGCGGCTCGTGCCCGGCGTCCGGCGTGCGCGCATCGGCGACGACCACGTGGCTGTCCGGGCCCTCGTAGGTGTAGAAGCCGCGCCCCGTCTTGCGACCGAGGAAGCCGGCCGTCACCAGCTGCTTGAGGATCGGAGCAGGCGCGTGCAGGCGATCGCGGCCCTGCTTGTACATCGTGTCGAGGATCTCGTACGCCGTGTCCAGGCCGATCAGGTCGAGCAGCGCGAGCGGACCCATCGGATAGCGGCAGCCGTAGCGCATGGCGGCGTCGATGTCCTCGCGGGTCGCGAAGTGGGCCTCATACATCGACGCGGCGTGGTTGAGGTAGCCGAACAGCAGGGTGTTGGCGATGAACCCCGCCCGGTCGCCGCAGATCACCGGGCTCTTGCCGAGCCTCGCGACCAGCACCTCGACGTCCTCGAGCACCTCGGGCTCGGTGACGACGGTGCGGACGATCTCGACCAGGTTCTGGACCGGGGCGGGGTTGAAGAAGTGGACGCCGATGACCCGACCGGGGTGGAGGTTGGCGGTCGAGATCTCGGTGACGCTGAGGCTGGAGGTGTTCGTGGCCAGGATCGTCTCCGGCTTCACGATCCCCTCGAGCTCGCGGAAGATCGACTTCTTCACGTCGACCGACTCGACCACCGCCTCGACCACGAAGTCGGCGTCCGCGAGGTCCTGCAGGCTGGTGGTGAAGGACACCCGGTCCATCAGCGCGGCCTGGTCCTCCTCGCTGAGCTTGCCGCGCTGGACCGCGCGACCCGTCGAGTGCTCCAGGTGCTGGCGACCTCGCTCCACGGCCTCGTCGTTCACCTCGACACCGACCACCGCGAACCCGTTGCGGGCGAACACCTCGGCGATCCCGGCACCCATCGTCCCGAGCCCGACGACTCCGATCGTGGCGAAGTCGCGGCCGGTCCTGGCCTCGGGCGTGGCGGCATCGGCGGGGCTGCTCGTCATGGGGCGCATCCTCCCACGCTGTCCCCCGAGCCCACCGCGAGGTGGCTCACAGGCAAGGCACCATCCGTACGGCGATGCCGGGCGGTCGCCCGACCCGCCCACGCGTGCGACGCGCCGTGACCGGATCGTGATCGCGCGATCGCCCGGTTCTCCCTACGATGCGAAGTCTGAGTCCCGGGTACTCGGACACTCGGGACCGAGCACGGAAGGCGCGCTCATGCGGCTCACTCCAGCACTCACTCTCCTGGCGGCGACGGCTCTCGCCCTCACCGCCTGCGGCGGATCGGACTCCTCCGCCGACCAAGGCGGAAAGGTCGACACCGGTCAGCTGGGCAACACCGGCGGCGGTACGGACCCGACCGCGAAGGGCCCGGTCACCATCTCCGGAGCCCAGAAGGGCGGGACCGTCACGGTGCTGACCAACACCGGCCTGACCACGACCATCGACCCGGCCGAGATCTACTACCTCGACACGATGTCGATCGGCGGCCAGCTGTTGTTCCGGTCGCTGACGCAGTACAAGTACAACCCGGACACCAAGCAGATGGTCCTGGTCCCCGACCTGGCCACCGACCTCGGCCAGCACAACGACGACTACACCAAGTGGACGTTCACCATCAGGGACGGCATCAAGTTCGAGGACGGTACGCCGGTCACCGCCAAGAACATCGCCTGGGGGATCCAGCGCTGCATGGACGCCGCCACCTTCCCCACCGGCCCGTGCCAGTACTACTCCAACGTCTACTTCCGGGGCGGCGACAAGTACAAGGGGCCCTACACCGCCCCGGACCAGGAGTTCAACGCCGTGAAGGCGAACGGCAACCAGCTCACGATCTTCATGGACAAGCCGTTCCCGGACATGCCGTACTGGGGTGCCTTCCCGGCCAACGGCCCGGTCCCCATGGGGAAGGCCTCCGACCCGACGACCTACAAGAAGCACCCGCTGGCGACCGGGCCCTACATGATCAAGTCGTACAGCCCGGCCAAGGAGCTGGTACTGAAGCGGAACCCGTACTGGAACCCGAAGACCGACCCGTCCCGGACCGCCTACCCCGACGGGTATGAGTTCAAGACCCAGCAACCGTCGGAGAAGATCGACCAGATCATGATCTCGGACTCGGGGTCCGGGCAGACGTCACTGACCTACGACAACCTGCTCGCGTCGGACTACCAGACCATGAAGGGCAAGGCGGCCGACCGGATCACCCTCGGCGGCCAGCCCTGCACGTTCTACTGGGGCCCGGACAACCGGAAGATCACCGACAAGCGGATCCGTGAGGCGCTGTCGTGGGCGTACCCATACAAGAACGCGATCCTGGCCGGCGGCGACATCGCCGGGGTCACAGCCGTCCCCGCCACCAACCTGATGCCTCCCGGCATCCCCGGCCGCACGGCGTACAACCCGACAGACCGTAAGCCGTTCGAGACGAACCCGGCCAAGGCCAAGGAGCTGCTCCAGCAGGCCAATGCCGTGGGGTACCAGATCAAGTTCCTGTTCCGGACCGACGACCCGATCAGCGTCAAGGTCAAGGACGCAATCGTGAAGTCGCTCGACCAGTCCGGCTTCAAGGCCACCCCGGTGCCGACCACGATCGCGAACTACACCGCGGACCGCGCCAACACCAAGTCCGACATCAACGTGCGCTCGGCCAGCTGGTGCTCCGACTGGCCGTCCGGCAGCACCTGGCTGCCGACGGTGTACGCCAACACCGACGCCGACAAGACGGGGTCGCTGGGCGCGAACTACTCGGTGTTCTCGAGCAAGGCGGTGGCCAAGCAGATCAACCAGATCCAGCTGATGCCGCTGGCCGAGCAGCCGAAGGCGTGGAACGACCTCGACAAGGAGGTCATGACCAAGTACTTCCCGCTCTTCCCGACGTACTACGGCGGCGTGGTGATGGCCCACGGCTCGAAGATCCAGGGCATGAGCGACGACAGCGCGCTGGGCATGCCCACGTGGAACACCATGTGGGTGGGTCAGTGACCTGACCCACGTGTCGGGGGCCCGGATTGACGCGGCGATGTCAGGCCGGGTCCCCGACCAGGGCGACGACCTCGTCGGCGCAGCCCCACGAGAGGGTCACGCCCGCCCCGCCGTGGCCGTAGCAGTGGACGACGTCGCCGACGCGCTCCAGCCGCACCTCTGGCCGGGCCGGGCGGAGTCCGACCTTGTGCCGCAGGACCTTCGCCCGCGCCACCTCGGGAACCAGGTCGGCCGCGCGACGCAGGATGTCGGCGGCGGTCTCCGGTACGGGGGTCCGGCTCCACTCCCCTTCGTCGTCGGTGCCGCCGAGCACGATGTCGGTGGTCCGCGGGATGACGTACGTCGGAACGCCTCCGGCCGGTCCCTCGGCCAGCCACCACTCCTCGAGGCCCACCTGCTCGACGACCACCACCTGTCCGCGCACCGGTGTCGTCGAGAGGTCAGCGGCCAGGCCACGGGATCCGATCCCGGAGCAGTTCACCACCAGCGGTGCCTCGGGCAGCCGGGCGAGCGCCATCCGGGTCAGGGTCCCACCGGCGTCGCGCACCCGCGCGGTCAGCCACGAGAGGTACCGCGGCATGTCGACCACCGGCGTGCGAAACGACCATGCGTCGCCGTACGGCGGACGCGGCTCGACGCGCGTGAGAGTCGGGACTGCGCCGATCCACCACGGGTCGGACGTCGGCTCGTGGAGCAGCTCGGTCCCGTGCCGCATCGCGACCCCGTCAACCCCCTCCGCGGCCAGCCGCGCGAGCTCGTCGTACGTCGCCTTCCCCCACGCAGCGACCTTGTCCTGGGGGAACGCGAGATAGGGGTACCAGATCGCGGCTGCGACACTCGAGGTCGTCTCCAGCGGAAGGTCCCGGGCGAGCACGTCCACACGATGACCGGCCTCGAGGAGGCGCACCGCGACGCTGAGGCCGATGACCCCGGCGCCGACGACCACCACCCGCTCCGGCATGCCGACGAGTCTGCCGCACCGGGTAGGGTCCTCGCCCGTGAGGTTGGTGGTCGCGCGGTGCCAGATCGACTACGCCGGACGGCTCACCGCTCACCTCCCGATGGCGACCCGGGTCCTGATGATCAAGGCCGACGGGTCGGTGCTCGTGCATTCCGACGGCGGCTCCTACAAGCCGCTGAACTGGATGTCACCGCCCTGCACCCTGCGCGAGGGCGTGGCCGAGGACGGCACCGTCCTGTGGACCGTCACCAGTCGTGCGTCGACCAAGGGTCCGGAGGACACCCTGCAGATCCTGATCGACAAGGTCTTCAGCGACACCTCCCACGACCTCGGCGTCGACCCCGGTCTGCAGAAGGACGGAGTCGAGAAGCACCTCCAGGAGCTGCTCGCCGAGCATCCGTCGCACCTGGGCGAGGGACTGACGCTGGTACGCCGCGAGTTCCCCACCGCGATCGGCCCGGTCGACCTGATGTGCCGAGACGGAGCCGGCGGGTCCGTGGCGGTCGAGATCAAGCGGCGCGGCGAGATCGACGGCGTCCTCCAGCTGGAGCGGTACCTGGAGCTGCTGAACCGTGACCCGCTGTTGACGGTCAAGGGACCTGTGCGGGGGATCTTCGCCGCCCAGGAGATCAAGCCGCAGGCGAGGGTGCTGGCCCAGGATCGTGGGATGACATGTGCCCTGGTCGACTACGACGCGTTGCGCGGTCTGGACAACGCCGAGGACCGGTTGTTCTGAGTCCGTCGGTGGCTGATCCAGGGTTCGCGTCGCTCGAGCGGTGGACAGCCCACCGCTCAGTGCCATCCATGGCGCTGGGCGTATGACGTCCGACGAGGACCCGCTCAGGGAGCACCGACCCGACCGGCACGACGAAGGAGCTCCGCGAGCAGGTGGGCGTACCCGAGGGCGTCGTCGATGGCGCGGTGGGTGTGCCGCACGTCGCCGAGCCACTCCGATGGGAGGGTGGCCGGGGAGACGTCGCCGACGAAGCGGCCGGTGACGGCGGCGGCGTACGACCGCAAGCACAGCGAGTCGTGGAAGAGCGGGTCGGCGGCGTACAACCCGTCGAGCAGCTGGTGGTCGGTGAATCGGCGGAGGTAGTGGTCGATCCACGAGCCGTCGAAGGCGAGCGGGTGGGCGGCGAAGACCCTCGGACCGGGCAGGCCGCTGACGAACCCCACGAAGTCGGCCATCACCTCCTCCGGCTCACGCGGGTCGGCGGTCGCAGCCGCCAGCGCCTCGGGTTCGGAGGTCTCGAACCACGACCGGGTGCCCGGATCCCACTCGGCCCCCGGCAGCTCGGCGAGCACCGCCTCGAACCGTCCGAGCTCCTCGCCGGTCCCGGTCACCGCGACGGCGGCGAAGGAGAGCATCGAGTTCCGGCCCGGCCGGAAGCCGGTCGCCTCGATGTCGGTGACGACGTAGGTGGCGGTCATGGGCCGTCACCCTTCCAGACCTGGCGAGGGCTACGACGTGCCGGGCCCGGAGCGCTCGGGCGACGGCGCGGCCGACCCGTGTCCGTTGGTGTGCAGCACGGGCTCGGAGCGCGGCTCGGCCGTGGCCTCCCCCGCCGGGAGCTCCGGCTCGGCAGCGGCACCGGTCAGGGACACGTCCCCGCGCGCAGCGGCCTCGAAGAAGCGCAGCATCTCCACCGGGAAGGGCAGCACGAGCGTGGAGTTCTTCTCGGCCGCGACCTCGACCATGGTCTGCAGCAGCCTCAGCTGCAGCGCAGCCGGCGTACCGCTCATCTTCTGGGCTGCCGCGGCCAGCTTCTCCGAGGCCTGGAGCTCGCCGTCGGCGGTGATGATCCGTGAACGCCGCTCGCGCTCGGCCTCCGCCTGGCGCGACATGGAGCGCTTCATCGACTCCGGCAGCGCCACGTCCTTGATCTCGACCCGGTCGATCTCCACGCCCCACCCGGCGGCGGGGCTGTCCATCATGAGCTCCAGCCCCTCGTTCAGCTTCTCCCGGTTGGACAGGAGGTCGTCCATCTCGCTCTTGCCGATGATCGAGCGCAGCGAGGTCTGGGCGACCTGGGAGATCGCGAACCGGTAGTCCTGCACGATCACGGCGGCCCGCCACGGGTCGATGACCCGGAAGTAGACGACGGCGTCGACCTTCACGGTCACGTTGTCGCGGGTGATCCCGTCCTGCGCGGGCACCGGGAGCGTCACCACCTGGACGTTGACCTTGGTCATCCGGTCGACGACCGGTACCAGCATCGTCAGGCCGGGGGTGCGCACCTGCTCCTGGGCACGACCCAGCCGGAACACCACACCCCGCTCGATCTGCCGCACCACGCGGGCACTCGAGAGCAACGCCGCCAGCGCCACCAGGACGATGACGACGACCACCAGGGCCACCACTTCCATGTCGCCTCCTGACCGAGCACGCCATGCCCTTCCAGCGTACGCCGCGCGGCGAGTCGGTCAGCGGCCGGTCAGGCGGCGGCCGCCTCGGCCTGACCGCGTGACCAGGCTCGAGCTCAGCTCGCCCCGGTCACCCGCCACCCGTCGGCGTCGTTCTCGAACACGTAGGTCGCACCGTTCGGCACGTCGTCCTCGTGCTTCGGCGCGTACGGCGAGCCGGGCGCGATCAGTCCGAACAGTGCCAGGATCACGCCCCCGTGGGTCACCACGAGCGCCGTCTCGCCACGGAACTCGTCGGCGATCTCCTGGAGCACCGGCACGACCCGGTCGACCACCTGCCGTCCGGTCTCCCCACCGGGCACACCCGGCGCCAGGTCGCCCTCGAGCCACCCGCCGAGCACCTGGTGGAAGAAGACCGGGTCGAAGGGCTTGCCGAGGTAGTCGCCGACCCCGAACTCCTGGAGCCGTTCGCGGACCCGCACCGGCAGACCCAGCACGCCGGCTGCGATCTCGGCGGTCTGCACGGAGCGCGACAGCTCGCTGCAGACCACGCCGGCGACCCGCTCGGACCTCAGGCGCTCCCCCATCTCGCGCGCCTGCTGCCGCCCGAGCCTGGTCAGACTGCCCCCGGAGACACCCATCTCCTCGGCCTCGTACTCGGTCTCGCCGTGCCGGGTCACGAAGATCCGCGCGGGGCAGTGCACATCGCTCACATGATCCAACGTACCGACCCGGCTCAGGAGGTTCGTCCCGAGCGACCGGGAAGCCGCCGGTTCGACCCGGGGAACCGTGCCCTGCCGCCGGGACGTCGCCTGCCCGCAGGGTGGATCCGTCAGCTCACCCGATTCCACCCGATCCAAGGAGTCCCCATCATGGTCGCGATCATCACCATCCTGTCGGCGTTCCCGCTCGGCTACCTCGTCCGCTCGCGACTGGCCGCCAACACGGCGTACGCCGTCGCCTACCTGTGGGCGTTCACCTTCCAGACGCTCTACCTGATCCTCGACGTGATCAACGACAGCACCGACCCGGCGTTCGACCAGCAGAAGTTCCCGTGGGCCTACGGCCTGGTCACGCTGTCGATCTTCCTGGCCGGGTTCGGCCTGGTGGCGCTCGGCCGCCTCGTGCGCGCCCGGCGTACGGCGCGTCGTTCGCAGCCGATGGGTGTGGCCGCCTGACCGAGTCTGGCGGCAGGATGCACGGCATGCGGATCTTCCACATCGCCACGCTGGCCGACTGGAAGCAGGCCCAGGAGTCGGGCACCTACACGACATCGACTCACGGCCGGTCCCTCGAGCAGGAGGGCTTCATCCACGCTGCTCGTGACGACCAGGTGCCCACGGTGCGCGACCGCTTCTACGGCGAGGTGTCCGAGCCGCTGGTGGTGCTGGAGATCGAGACCGACCTGCTCGACGCCGAGGTGCGCGACGAGCAGGTCGGCGACGAGGTCTACCCGCACATCTACGGCGCGCTCCCGACCTCGGCCGTCGCCGCCTGGCGTCCCGCCCGACTGCCGCCGATCGACCTCGGCACAGAGCGACCGCCGCCGATCCCGCCTCCCACCATGACCGTCGCGTTCCTCGGGCTGGCTCTCGTCGTCGGCACCGGCGCCCTCGCCGCCTTCGTCTGTGCTGTCATCGCCCAGTCCGAGACCGACGACCGCAACCTGCCGGAGGGCGTCTCGTTCCTGATGTGGTCACTGATGGCGGTTCTCGCCGTCGCCTCCCTGGTCTCCCTCGGGTACGCCGAGTGGCTGCGCCGGCAGGCACCGTCGCGCGAGTGAGCGGGGTCAGGCGATCAGGCCGTGCGCTCCATGGGCTGCCACCCCAGGTCGGCCAGCCGGCGGCGGCCGAGCTCGGTGGGCCGCAGGCCACGATGCACGTCGGACCTCCGGACGAACCACGGCTCCGGACCCTCGATCAGGGCGACCGCGAGCGCAGCCGCCAGGGCGCCCGCGAGGTGCTCGCGTCGCTCGGTCCAGTCCAGGCACGGCCGGGCGAACCGACGGCGTGCGGATCGCGCCGCCATGACGTCGACGCCCCAGCCGAGGAGTCCCTCGACCCCGAGGTCGGACAGCCCGTAGCCGCCGGGCTCCGGCACGAGCCAGCCGCGTTCGACCAACCCGTCGTGGAGGGCGACCCCGCTACGTCCGGCGAGGTGGTCGTAGCAGGTGCGCGCCTCGGCCAGCGAGCGGGCGCGGCTGGACTGCCGCAACGTGGTCACCGGCTTGGCCGGGGCGATGTGCGAGAGCGACTCGAGGGCCGCCCCGACCTCGGGCGACGCCAGGCGGTGGTACCGGTGCCGCCCCTGCGAGACCACCTCGACCAGGCCGCCCTCGCGCAGCTTGGCCAGGTGCTCGCTGGCCGTCGCCGCACTCACGTCGGCCGTCCGGGCGAGCTCGGTCGCGGTCAGCGCACGGCCGGTCATCAGCGCGTCGAGCATGGCGGCACGACTCGGGTTCCCGAGCAGGGCTCCCACGGCGGCGAGGTCGACGTCGTACATGGTCTCGAGGGTAGGACGGCCACGGTTCGGACCGCGCCGAAGTGTCGGGTCCGTAGGGTCGGCGGCATGACTGACACTCGCGACGTGGTCTCGGCCAGCTCGACCGACGAGGGCCCGGGCGCGGCCGTCGAGGAGGCGGTACGCCGGTCGCTGGTGCTGGTCGACACCTGGCTCCACTGGGACGGGAGCCCGCGCGTGAGCGAGGACGGCGACCGCGTCTACACGCCGCACAAGGCCGTCCGCCGGATCGCCGACCACCTCGTCGACCACCTGGCCGAGGTCGAGGCGCAGCTGGCCGGCGTCGAGACCCAACCCGACGCCTGGCACGGCAGCCTGGTCACGCTCGAGTCGGACTGGGCCCGCTTCACCGAGGCCGACCGCGACGAGGCGCACCAGCGCCTGCCGCGCCTGGCCCGCACGTTCGCGCTGCGCCTGGCCTCCGCAGGACCGGAGGAGTGGGACCGCTCCCGCGGGGACAGCTGGACCCTGCGCGAGATCGCCGACCACCTGACCGGCGTGCTGTGGTACGCCGAGCAGGTCGGCGACCTGTCGTGACGCGGGCACCGGTCACGCGAGGTCGTGCGCTTCGCGGATCACCTCGACGATGCCGTTCATGATCTCGGTCAGCCCGAAGTCCTTGGGGGTGTAGACCGCGGCCACCCCGGCGTCGATGAGCTTGCGGGCGTCGGCGTCGGGAATGATGCCGCCGACCACCACCGGGATGTCGCCCGCCCCGGCCTCCTCGAGCCCGACCAGGACGGCCGGCACCAGCTCCATGTGCGATCCGCTGAGGATGGACAGCCCGACGCAGTGGACGTCCTCGGCGACCGCGGCCGCCACGATCTCCTGCGGGGTCAGGCGGATGCCCTGGTAGACGACCTCGAACCCGGCGTCGCGAGCGCGGACGGCGACCTGCTCGGCGCCGTTGGAGTGCCCGTCGAGGCCCGGCTTGCCGACCAGCAGCCGCAGCCGGCCACCCTGCCCAGCGCTCAGCTCCTCCCCGGTCTCGCGCACCCGGCGGCGTACCTCGGCCAGGTCCTCGCCCGCCGTGCCTGCCTCGGGCAGCGCGCCGACCGCGCCACTCACGCCGGTCGGGGCGCGGAACTCGCCGAACACCTCGCGCAGCGTCCCTGCCCACTCCCCCGTGGTCGCCCCGGCGCGGGCCGCGGCGAGCGTGGCCGCCATCAGGTTGGTGTCGGTCTTGGCGTCGGCGGCCAGCCGCGCCAGTGCCTCGGCGACCTCGGCGTCGTCGCGCTGGGCCTTCCAGGAGCGCACGCTCTCGATCGCGGCCTGCTCGGCCTCGGGGTCGGGGGCCTGGATGACGGTGTCGAGGTCGGCGGTCAGCGGCGACGGCTCGGTGGTCTCGAACCTGTTGACGCCGACCACGACCTCCTCCCCGGACTCGATCCGGCCGCGCCGGGCGGCGTGCGAGGTGACCAGCTCCTGCTTCATGTAGCCGCTCTCGACGGCGGCGATCGCGCCGCCGATCGACTGCACGCGGCCCATCTCGTCCTTGGCGCCGGCGACCAGCTCGTCGACCTTCGCCTCGACGACGTGGGACCCGGCGAAGATGTCGTCGTACTCCAGCAGGTCGGACTCGAACGCGAGCACCTGCTGCAGCCGCAGCGACCACTGCTGGTCCCACGGTCGCGGGAGTCCGAGCGCCTCGTTCCAGGCGGGGAGCTGTACGGCGCGGGCGCGGGCATCCTTGGAGAGCGTCACGCCGAGCATCTCGAGCACGATCCGCTGCACGTTGTTCTCCGGCTGTGCCTCGGTCAGGCCGAGGCTGTTGACCTGCACGCCGTAGCGGAACCGCCGCTGCCTGGCGTCCTCGACGCCATACCGGTCGCGGGTGATCTCGTCCCAGAGGCGGACGAACGCCCGCATCTTGCACATCTCCTCGACGAAGCGGACACCGGCGTTGACGAAGAACGAGATGCGGCCGACGACCTTGCCGAAGTCCGCCTCTGACACCTGACCGGACGCCTTCACCGCGTCGAGCACTGCGATCGCGGTGCACAGCGCGTAGGCCAGCTCCTGCTGCGGTGTCGCCCCGGCCTCCTGCAGGTGGTAGCTGCAGATGTTGATCGGGTTCCAGCTCGGGATCTCGTGGACGGTGTAGGCGATCAGGTCGGTGATCAGCCGCAGCGAGTGCTCGGGCGGGAACACGTAGGTGCCTCGGGAGAGGTACTCCTTGACGATGTCGTTCTGCGTCGTGCCCGCGAGCAGGTGAGCCACGGCCTGGCGTTCTTCGGTCGAGCCCGAGGAGACACCGTTCTGCTCCTCGGCGACGACCTGGTAGAGGGCCAGCAGCCACATCGCGGTGGCGTTGATCGTCATCGAGGTGTTCATCTCGGTGAGGGGGATGTCCGCGAAGAGCCGCCGCATCTCGCCGAGGTGCGGGATGGGGACGCCGACCTTGCCGACCTCTCCCCTGCTCCGCGCATCATCGGGGTCGTAGCCGGTCTGCGTCGGCAGGTCGAAGGCGACGGAGAGACCGGTCTGGCCCTTGGCGAGGTTGGTCCGGTAAAGCGCGTTCGAGGCAGCGGCGGTCGAGTGACCGGCGTACGTGCGCATCACCCAGGGAGGGTCCTTGGCGGGCATGGCTCCGAGGGTAGGGCGAAGGCCCGACCGGCGGCCGGTCGTGTGAAGAAGGCCTCAGCCGTGTCCCGGGCTCAGGCGACGGCGGCCCGCTCGACCTCGACGAAGCGGGCGAGCCGCGAGATCTGCAGCATCCGGCGTACGGCGGGTCCGCAGCCACGCAGCCGGAGGTGGCCACCGCTGCGGCTCGCCTCGATGGTCGCGTAGGCCAGCACCCGGGCGGCGGTGACGTCGAGGGTCTGCACGTCGGTCAGGTCGACGGTGAGGTCGCGCTCGACGCCTTCCAGGTGCTCGTAGATCGCGCTGCGCACCTCCATGGTGCTGCGCACGTCGAAGTCACCGCTGAGCCGCAGTGTCTGCCCGTCGTGGACGATGTCCATCGTCACACCCCCGTTCCCCGTGCCCCGAGCGAGGCTTGCCCTTCCGTCGTTCCGGTTACCCGTATGACGTTCGAGCATCCCCGATCGGTTGCCATCTGGCCAATGATTTCCCAGCGTCACCGCGCACTACGCTCATGGTCGTGGTGAACCTGACGCGGATCTACACCCGAACGGGCGATGCCGGCACGACGCGGCTCGGCGACCTGAGTGAGACGTCGAAGAACGACCTGCGACTCGGTGCCTATGCAGATGTCGACGAGGCGAACGCTCAGCTCGGGACGGCACTTGCCGAAACGACCGGGTCTCATGACCTCGAGGAGTCCGTGCGGGCGGTGCTGATACATGTCCAGAACGACCTGTTCGACGTGGGCGCCGACCTCTGCACGCCCGTCGTGCCGAACCCCAAGCACCCCCCGCTGCGCATCACCCAGGAGTACGTCGACCGGTTGGAGGGCTGGTGCGACGAGTTCAACGCGGACCTGCCGAAGCTGCGCTCGTTCGTCCTCAACGGCGGAACCCCGACGGCGGCCCGGCTCCATGTCGCACGCACGGTGATCCGGCGCGCCGAACGATCCGCCTGGGCGGCGTACGACGTGCACGGCGACACGATGAACCCGCTGGCGATCCGCTATCTCAACCGGCTCTCCGACCTGGTCTTCATCCTGGCCCGGTACGTGAACCGGGAGAAGGGGGACGTCCTCTGGGTGCCTGGAGGCGAGCGGTCGGAGTGAGGAACGAACGGAGATCGCGAGCCGACCAGAAGAAACCGTGGCGAGCGGTCGGAGTGAGGAACGAACGGAGATCGCGAGCCGACCAGAAGAAACCGTGGCGAGCGGTCGGAGTGAGGAACGAACGGAGATCGCGAGCCGACCAGCTGACCGGAGGGGAACGATGAGCAAGAAGGAACCCGTGGTCTCGAGCTCGACGAACCCGGAGCCGGAGCCGACCGACGACCTGGTCGTGACCCAGCACGTCCTGCCGCTGCGCCGCGGCGAGCTGCGCTACACCGCCCGCAGCGGGCGGATCGTGCTGCGCGAGGAGGAGGTCAAGAAGGACGTCTTCCGCGGCTGGAAGGCCCGCGCCGAGATGTCGGTGACGGCGTACACCCTCGACGACACCGACGACACCGACCCGGCCGGGCGGCCGATCACCTTCGTGTTCAACGGCGGGCCGGGCTCGTCGTCGATCTGGCTGCACATGGGCCTGCTCGGGCCGCGTCGCGTCGACGTGGGCGACGTGACGGCGCCTCACCCGCCGCCGTACCGCCTGGTCGACAACCCCGAGACCCTGCTGGCGGTCTCCGACCTGGTCTTCATCGACCCGATGTCCACCGGCCACACGCGGGCCGTGACCGGTGGGAAGGCGAAGACGTACCACGGCTTCGGCAAGGACGTCGAGCAGGTCTCGGAGCTGATCCGGCTGTGGTGCACGCGCGAGGACCGCTGGATGTCGCCGAAGTTCATCCTCGGCGAGTCCTACGGCACGGTCCGCGCGGTCGCGGTCGCCGAGCGGCTGCAGCAGAAGCACGCGCTGGCGCTGAACGGCATCGTGCTGGTCTCCAGCGTGCTCGACTTCGGCACCCAGGACTTCGGGATGCACCGGTGGGACGAGTCGTGCCTGAACTTCCTGCCGTCGTACGCCGCGATCGCGCATTACCACGGCAAGGTCAAGGGACGGCTGAGCAAGGTGCGGCAGGAGGCGGAGGCGTTCGCTGCCGGGCCGTACCGCACCGCGCTGGCCGCCGGACGTCGGCTGCCTGCCAAGGAACGCGCCCACGTCGTCCGCACGCTGGCGCGGCTGACCGGGCTCTCCGAGGAGTACGTCGAGCGCACGGACCTCCGGATCGAGCACTGGCGCTTCTGCACCGAGCTGCTCCGCGACCGCGGCCTCACCGTGGGACGCATCGACGGGCGCTTCACCGGGCCGGCGAGCTCGCTGATCGCCGAGAACATGGACGCCGACCCGTCGATGGACGCGATGAACGCGCCGTTCGCCGCCGCGTTGAACCACTACCTGCGCGGCGAGCTCGGCAGCCACCAGGACCTCCCCTACGAGGTCTACGCCAACGCGATCACGAAGTGGTCGTTCGAGGAGTTCGAGGGCAAGCCGATCTTCGTCGCCGACAAGCTCGAGCGGCTGATGCGCGCCAACCCGCACCTGCGGGTGCGGATCGAGTACGGCTACTACGACCTCGCCACGCCGTACCACGCGGCCGAGGACATGGTCGCCCACCTGCGCCTTCCCGACGAGGCGTTCGGCCGGATCGAGCACGAGTACTTCGAGACCGGTCACATGCCCTACCTGCACGAGCCGTCCCGACGGCGCGAGTCCGCCTCCATCGCGGCCTTCGTCTCGCGAGCGCGGGCCTGATGGCTCCTCGCCCACGACCTGACCCGATGGTCGCGCCCCCGGGCGCCGTCTCGGTGTTCACCGACGGCGCCTGCTCGGGCAACCCCGGTCCCGGCGGCTGGGCCTGGGCGCTCGACCGCACGACGTACGCCTCGGGGTCCGAGCGCGTCAGCACCAACCAGCGGATGGAGATCCGGGCCGCGCTGGAGGCGGTCACCTCGCTCCCGGCCCCCTTGCTGGTGGTCAGCGACTCGACGTACGTCGTGAACTGCTTCCGCGACCGCTGGTGGGAGGGTTGGCTGTTTCGAGGCTGGCTCACGTCGGCGAAGAAGCCGGTCGCCAACCGGGATCTCTGGGAGCCGTTGGTCGCGGCCGCCGCCGATCGTGACGACATCGCCTTCCAGTGGGTCAAGGGCCACTCCGGTCACGAGATGAACGACTTCGTCGACAGCCTCGCCGTCGCCGCATGTGTCGGACAGACGAGGTCGGAGTCGCGTGGCTGACCCGCTCGACCAGCTGGTCGAGGCGCGGCTGGGTTGGACCTCGGCCGCCATCCGCTCCTGGTACGCCGATGACGCGTTGTCGCGGAACCTGCGCACGGCGATGTCCGAGGAGGCCGACCGGCTGGGAGACGCCGCGTTCGGGCGCGGCTTCCGGAAAGGGATCGGGATCGGGGGCCCGGAGGACCCGCTCGCCTGGGCGAACCGACGCCTCGACCTGCCGGACGGCGGGTGGGCGCTGACCGGGATCCGGTTCCGGGGCGGGGCCACCGCCCGTCCCTTCGTGGACGTGGTCGCGACGAGCGCGTCGCCCACCCCCGACGACCTGGCCGTGGTCGCCGAGGCCGTGGTCCCGGCGTACCGGGAGTTCGCACCGCTGTGCCTCCGCGTGGACGCTCCGGATGCGCCGGCCCTGCTCGAGGGCCTGTCCGGGGATCCGCGGTTCGGGCCGGGGTGCGCGGTGGACCTGCACGTCGTGGCCGGTCTCGTGGAGGCGCTCTGGACCCACTCGCGTGCCCCGGCGTACCCACACGTGAGCCTGCGGGCGGGCGACCCGCAGCACCTCGCGCAGCGGACAGCCGAGATCTATGCCGAGCTGGCGGCTCGTGAGCCGGCGCTCACGACCTGGGCCGACTCGGAGGACCTCGAGTCGTTGACGGCCTGTGCCGAGGAGGGGTTGCTCTTCGAGGTGCTGGCCGACGGCGAGCCGGCCGGCGTCGTCGCAGGATTGCGCTTCGACGCACACGGGATGGCCGGGTTCTCGGTGCAGGAGATCTGCCTGGATGCCGCCCACCGCGGTCGGCGCCTCGCGCCCGCGGCGATCCAGCGTCTCGTCGAGGAGCTTCCCGCCGGGGCCGGCGACGTCCTCTGGGGGACGATCGACCCGCGGAACAAACCCTCCCTCCGCAACGCGCTCTCGGTCGGGAGGAGCGTCGTCGGCAGCTACGTCTGGGTCACCCCTGCGGGACTGCGCGGCATGTCGTCCTGACCGGTCAGCGCAGGTAGCGGTGCGCCACGACCCGCCGCTGGTCGACCGGCCTGCCCCGCTGGATGGTCCAGGCCGGTCGGATGAGTGCCGCACGCGACCAGGTCACCGGGGCCGGTCGCGCGCGCCATCGCGCGGAGGTAGCGCTCGGCCGGCGCGTCGGCGGTGACGGCGTACTCCTCCCGCGGGATGCATCGGTCCGCCGATGCGGGTGGGTAGGGTCCGGGGATGCGCTTGTCGGCCCTTCTCGTTGCCGGTGTGGGGGGACTCCTGTTGACCGCGGTCGTCCCGGGCGCGACCGCACGGGTCGACCCGGAGATCCGCGCCACAGTCGGCACCCCGGGCGACAACGCGGTCGGCCGTACGGTCGGCGGCACGAGTGAGTCGGTCGCGTCGGTCGCCGGCCGGCGGGCGACGACGCCCTGCACTCCCCGACGTGCACCTCATCCGGTACGCCGACCCCACTTCGTCCGCCGGATCGCCACCGGTGAGACGGGCTGGTTCTCGTCCCCGAGCCTGGTGGACCTCAACGGCGACGGTCGCAAGGAGATCGTGGCCCCCTTCTACTCGACGTTCGTGTTCAGCGCGAAGGGACATCTGCTGAGCCGGGGCACGGCGTCGCAGGGCCGGGTCTACGCACCGTCGGTGGTCACCGACCTCGAGGGCGACGGGATCCCGGACATCGTGGTCGGCGGCACGGGCTCGGTGGCGGCGTACCAGTTCCGACACGGCCGGCTGCACCTGAAGCGCGGATGGCCGGCGTCGGTCAGGAGTGGCGGCCAGACCCCGGAGGTGCGCGGGCTGGCGGCGGCCGACCTGAACGGCGACGGCCGGGTCGAGGTGGTCGCGACGACGACGAACACCTCGCCCACCGGCGCTCAGGTCTTCGTCCTCAACGCGCGGGGTCATCGGTTCCAGCCGAAGCACGGCCATCATCCGGCGTGGCCCCGCTACAACCGGCTGAGCGGGAAGGGCAACGACCTGCACTTCAACCGGGTCGGCAACCACGGCTACGGCGAGTACGGCGAGAACGTCGCGATCGGGAACATCGACGACGATCCCGACCTGGAGATCATCACCACCTTCGACAACCACCAGATCAACGCCTTCAACCTCGACGGCACCTCGGTCCTGGCGTCGCCGTGGTTCACGAACCGGGAGTCCGGCGCCGTGGGGCGGCGGATGGGGTGGGGACAGTTCATCCGGTGGGCGAGCCCGCGCGTCGAACGACGCCAGTACCACCTGCACACGGGTCGGTGGCCGAGCCCGGCACGTCAGGCATGGCTCCAGTGGACCGCGTCGCCGCCCGCGGTGGCCGACCTGGACGGGAACGGCCGCAACGAGGTCGTCGGGATCCCCAACGTCGAGCTCCACATCCCCTACCGCACCCAGGGGTACGCCTTCATGGTGCTGGACGGGGCGTACGGCGACGGTCACCGCTCGGCGCGTCGCCATCGGGGGTTCGCGACGCTCCCGATGTCCGACCACCCGGTCCACCGGCCCGACGGGGACTGGTACCCGCCGACGGGGATCCCCGCGCCGACCGTGGTCGACCTGGTCGGTGACTCGCGACCCGAGATCGTCTCCGCTCTGCCGGGAGGCAAGGTCTACGCCATCGGACCGAACGGCCATCGGCTCTGGTCGTACCGGTACGCGCCACGCCGTTCGAAGACGTTCGCCTCGGAGGTGGTCGCGGCCGACCTGAACAAGGACGGCCGGCCCGAGCTGGTCTTCGGTACCTACGCCCTGCACCGCCGGGCCGGGCACCTGATCGTGCTCTCCTCCCACGGGAAGAAGCTCTCGGTCACCCGCCTGCGGCACCAGGCCTGGGACGGCAACGGCGTCGGCGTCGCCGCTGCTCCATCGATCGGCGACCTCACCGGTAACGGCACCCTCGAGATCGTCCTCACGACCATCGACCACGGGATCGACGTCTACACGGTCCCCGGCTCCGGTGCCGGGTGCCTTCCCTGGCCCACCGGACGCGGCAGCCTCCTCCGCAACGGCAGCGGCCCGGCCACGGCTCCCTGACGGGGACACGGGGCGGCTTTCTGTCACGTTTCCGGGCACTGTCTCGACTCGGGGTGAGACAGACAGTGGAGACGAACAGTGGAGACGAGAGGTGAGACAGATGCACGTGTACCTCGCAGGAGGGACCGGGGCCCTGGGCCGCAGGCTCATCCCCCAGCTCGTCGAGCACGGACACCGGGTCACGGCGACGACCCGGGACCCCCGCAAGACCGCCCTGCTCGAGCGGCTGGGCGCGGAG
>JAICSC010000158.1 GCA_025937085.1 Nocardioides sp. | reverse complement strand
GCCCACCCGGCGCCGGGCGCGGGCCGCCGAGCTGGCTCCGGTGCTGCGCGGCGTGGCGTCGCAGGACCGGCCGATGGTCGGGCACTTCACCGACGACAAGGTCGTCCTCGACTTCCTGGCCGCCCGCAACCACCAGCGGCTGGCCGAGCTGGGGACCAGCTGCCCCGACCACTTCCTGCGGACCAAGGTCAAGCCGATGGTCGTCGACCTCCCGGCGGACGCATCGCTGGCGAAGGTGAAGGAGCGGGTCGCGGAGCTGCACGAGCAGTACCGCGCGGACTACCAGGCCTACTACGACCGGCACGCGACCCCGGAGTCGCCCGCGATCCGTGGCGCCGACCCCCTGGTCATCCTGGTGCCGGGCATCGGGATGTTCAGCTATGGGAAGGACAAGCAGACGGCGCGGGTCGCGGGGGAGTTCTACGTCAACGCGATCAACGTGATGCGCGGTGCGGAGGGCGTCTCGACGTACGCCCCGATCGACGAGTCGGAGAAGTTCCGGATCGAGTACTGGGCGCTGGAGGAGGCCAAGCTCCTGCGGATGCCGGCGCCGAAGCCGCTCGCGACCCGGATCGCGCTGGTCACCGGAGCCGCCTCTGGGATCGGCAAGGCCATCGCCCACCGGCTGGCCGCGGAGGGCGCCTGCGTCGTCGTCGCCGACCTGTCACTGGAGAGGGCGCGGGAGACGGCCGCCGAGCTCGGCTCGGCCGACGTGGCCGTGGGCGTGCAGGTCGACGTCTCCGACGAGGACGCCGTGCAGGCCATGGTCGACGCCGCGGTGCTGGCGTTCGGCGGCCTGGACCTGGTGGTCAACAACGCCGGGCTGTCGCTCTCGAAGCCGCTCCTGGAGACCACGACCGCCGACTGGGACCGGCAGCACGACGTGATGGCCAAGGGCTCCTTCCTGGTCTCACGCGCCGCCGCGAAGGTGCTGATCGAGCAGGGGCTCGGCGGCGACATCGTCTACATCTCCTCGAAGAACTCGGTCTTCGCCGGCCCGAACAACATCGCGTACTCAGCGGTGAAGGCCGACCAGGCCCACCAGGTGCGGCTCCTCGCGGCCGAGCTGGGCGAGCACGGCATCAAGGTCAACGGGATCAACCCCGACGGCGTCGTTCGCGGGTCCGGCATCTTCGCCGGCGGCTGGGGTGCGTCGCGCGCGAAGGTGTACGGCGTACCCGAGGAGGAGCTGGGGGCGTTCTACGCCCGGCGGACGCTGCTCAAGCGCGAGGTGCTTCCCGAGCACTGCGCCAACGCGGTGTTCGCCCTGGTCGGTCCCGACCTCACCCACACCACCGGCCTGCACGTGCCGGTCGACGCGGGCGTCGCCGCCGCCTTCCTCAGATGACGGGCCTGCGCCTCGCAGCCGTCGACCTCGGCGCCACCAGCGGCCGGGTGATGGTGGCCGAGGTCGGCCCGCAACGGCTCGACCTGCGCGAGGTGCGCCGCTTCCCGAACCGTGCCGTCGAGCAGGGCGGCGGCCTGTGGTGGGACCTGGGAGCGTTGTACGCCGGCATGGTGGACGGCCTCGAGCGCATCGCCGCAGACGGTCCCCTCGACGGGATCGGGATCGACTCGTGGGGCGTCGACTACGGGCTGCTCGGCGCCGACGGTCGACTGCTCGGAGACCCGTACAGTTACCGCGACCCGCGCACGGACGGGGTCGGGGACAAGCTGGTGGCCGAGATCGGTGCTGCGGCGCTGTACGCCGTGAACGGGCTCCAGCAGCTGCCCTTCAACACCGTCTACCAGCTGGTCGCGGCTCGGGGGTCGCCGGAGCTGGCGGCGGCGCGGACGATGCTGCTGATCCCGGACCTGCTCGGGTACCTGTTGACGGGCGTGGTCGGGGCGGAGCGCACGAACGCCTCCACGACGGGGTTGTACGACGTCCGCTCACGAGGGTGGGCCACCGACCTGGCGGCGCGGGTCGGCGTACCACCTCACCTGCTGCCGCCGATCCGGGACCCGGGGTCCATCCTGGGCCCGGTGCTCGCGGCGGCCTCGCCGGCCCTGGCCGGTGTGCCCGTCGTCGCGGTCGGGTCGCACGACACCGCCTCGGCGGTGGTCGGCGTGCCGGCCGGGGACGAGCCCTTCGCCTACATCTCCTCCGGCACGTGGTCGCTGGTGGGGCTCGAGCTCGACGCGCCGGTGCTCACCGACGAGGCGCGCCTCGCGGACTTCACCAACGAGACGGGCGTCGACGGCACGATCCGGTTCCTGCGCAACGTGATGGGCCTGTGGGTGCTCGGTGAGTGCGTGCGCGCGTGGGGGACCGAGCTCGGGCCCCTGCTCGCGGCGGCCGCCCAGGCAGCACCGCTGCGGACCGTCGTCGACATCACCGACCCGGTGCTGCTGCCACCCGGCGACATGCCGGGCCGGGTCGCCATGCTCGCGGCCGAGGCGGGTGAGCCGGTCCCGGACGACGAGGTCGCGATGACACGGTGCATCCTCGACAGCCTGGCGCTGGCCTACCGTCGCCAGGTGATGACCGCCTCTCGACTCGCCGGTCGTGACGTCGCGGTCGTGCACGTGGTGGGGGGCGGCGCGCAGAACGACCTGCTCTGCCGGCTCACCGCCGACGCGTGCGGGATGCCCGTGCTGGCCGGCCCGGCCGAGGCGGCCGCGCTGGGGAACGTGCTGGTGCAGGCGCGGGCGCTGGGCGCGGACCTGCCCGACCTGGCCGCCATGCGGGCCCTGGTGCGCCGCACGCACGACGTACGCCGCTATCTGCCGGAGCTCGGCCTGGACTGGCCCGCGGTCGAGGCCCGCGTGGGGACCCGCGCCGGAGGAGGGACGGCATGATGGACGGCATGCGGGTCGCACTCATGGTCACGTGTGTGAACGACGTGTTGTTCCCCCGCACCGGCCGCGCGGTGGTCGACCTGTTGACCCGGTTGGGCGTGGAGGTCGACTTCCCCGAGGCACAGACCTGCTGCGGGCAGCCGATGGTGAACACCGGATATCTCGACGAGGCCGTGCCCGTCGTCCGGACCTTCGTCTCGGCGTTCGAGGGGTACGACGCGGTGGTGACGCCGTCCGGGTCGTGCGCCGGGTCGGCGCGGCACCAGCACCGGATGGTGGCCGAGCGCTCCGGCGACGCCGGTCTGGTCGCGGCGGTGTCCGAGATCGGGCCGCGGGTGTACGAGCTGAGCGAGTTCCTGGTCGATGTGCTCGGCCTGACCGACGTCGGGGCGTACTTCCCGCACCGGGTCACCTACCACCCGACCTGTCACTCGCTGCGGCTGCTCGGCGTCGGGGACCGGCCGAGGCGGCTGCTCGAGGCGGTGCGGGGGCTGACGCTGGTCGACCTGCCTGAGGCCGAGGAATGCTGCGGGTTCGGCGGCACGTTCGCGATGAAGAACGCCGACGTCTCCGTGGCGATGGGGGCCGACAAGGCGCGCCACGTGCGGGAGACCGACGCGGAGGTGCTGGTCGCGGGCGACAACTCGTGCCTGATGCACATCGGCGGGATGCTGTCGCGGCAGCGGGCCGGCGTACGCGTGATGCACCTGGCGGAGGTCCTCGCGTCCACCGAGGCAGCCGCGTGAGCGCCACGTTCGTCGGGATGCCGGCGTTCCCCACAGCGGCCCGTGCGGCGTTGGCCGACACGCAGCTGCGCCACAACCTCACGCACGCCACCCACACGATCCGGGACAAGCGAGCGCGGGTCGTGGCGGAGCTCCCGGAGTGGGAGGAGCTGCGGACCGCGGGTGCCGCGACCAAGGACCGTGCCCTGCTGACGCTCGACGAGCAGCTGGTGCGGCTGGAGGAGTCGCTGACCTCGCGCGGGGCCGTCGTCCACTGGGCGCGCGATGCGGACGAGGCGTGCCGGATCGTCGCCGACGTCGCGCAGGCGCACGGAGTCGACGAGGTCGTCAAGGTGAAGTCGATGGCGACCCAGGAGATCGGGCTGAACGAGGCGCTGGCCGCGGAGGGGATCGCGGCGTGGGAGACCGACCTCGCCGAGCTGATCGTGCAGCTCGGCGACGACCTGCCCTCGCACATCCTGGTGCCGGCGATCCACCGCAACCGGGCCGAGATCCGAGAGATCTTCCGGCGGCGGATGGCCGCGTCGGGGCGCCCGGCGCCGGACGACCTCACCGACGACCCCGGTGAGCTGGCGAACGCCGCGCGGCTGCACCTGCGCGAGAAGTTCCTGCGGGCGAGGGTCGGGGTGTCCGGCGCCAACTTCGCCGTCGCGGAGACCGGGACGCTGGTCGTCGTCGAGTCCGAGGGGAACGGACGGATGTGCCTGACCCTGCCGGAGGTGCTGATCTCGGTCGTCGGCATCGAGAAGGTGGTGCCGACGTGGCGTGACCTCGACGTACTCCTCCGGCTGCTGCCGCGGTCGTCGACCGGCGAGCGGATGAACCCGTACACGTCGATGTGGCACGGCGTCACCCCCGGCGACGGCCCCCAGGAGGTGCACGTCGTCCTGCTCGACAACGGCCGCAGCCACGCGCTCGCCGATCAGGTCGGCCGTCAGGCGCTGCGTTGCATCCGGTGCTCGGCCTGCTTGAACGTGTGTCCGGTGTACGAGCGGGTGGGCGGTCATGCCTATGGCTCGGTCTATCCCGGGCCGATCGGCGCGATCCTCAACCCGCTGCTGAAGGGGGTCGGGTCCGACCCGCAGGTGGACTCCCTGCCGTACGCGTCCTCGCTGTGCGGCGCGTGCTACGAGGTGTGCCCGGTCAAGATCGACATCCCGTCGGTGCTGGTCGACCTGCGGGCGCAGGTCGTTGACGCGCACCGTGACCGGCGGGTGCCTAAGCCTGAGGCGGTCTCGATGCGGGCCGCCGCGTGGACGCTGTCCGACTCCCGCCGCCTCGCCCGGGCCGAGCGCATCTCCGGCCGGGCCGGGCGCTGGTTGACCCGGCTCGCTGGCCTCCCGGGACCGGGTCGCCGCTGGACGTCGGCCCGCGACCTGCCGGCGCCGCCGCGCGAGTCGTTCCGGGCCTGGTGGCTCCGCACCCGGCGGAGGGGGAGTCGGTCGTGAGTGCGCGCGAGGAGATCCTGGGCCGGGTGCGGGCGGCTCTGGCCGACGGTCCGGAGGTGCCGACGGCGGCCGTGCCGCGGCGTACGCCGGACGGGTCGGTCGACGTGGTCACGCTGTTCTGCGAGCGGGTGGCCGACTACCGCGCCTCGGTGGAGCGGTGCTCGGCCGCCGAGCTCCCGGAACGGCTCCGCGCCGCCGTCGCGGGCGAGCGCGTCGTCGTACCGACGGACCTCGACCTCGACGTTCCCGGCTCCGTGGTCGACGATGCGCTCTCCACCGACGTCCTGTCCGCCGCCGAGCTGGACGCGCTCGACGCCGTGGTCACGCGCGCCCGGCTCGGGATCGCGGAGACCGGGACGATCGTCCTCGACCACGGGCCGGGCCAGGGCCGCCGCGCGATCACGCTCGTGCCCGACCACCACGTGTGCGTCGTCGACGCGTCCCAGGTCGTGGCCGACGTACCTGACGCCTTCGACGCGCTCGATGCCTCCCGCCCGCTGACCTGGATCAGCGGGCCCTCCGCCACCAGCGACATCGAGCTCGACCGGGTCGAGGGCGTCCACGGCCCCCGCCACCTCCACGTCATCGTGGTGACCTGAGCCGAAGTGGGACCTCTCCGCGGTCGAAGTGGGGCTTGTCCGCGGTCGAGGTGGGGCTTGTCCGCGGTCGAGGTGGGGCTTGTCCGCGGTCGAGGTGGGGCTTGTCCGCGGTCGAGGTGGGGCTTGTCCGCGGTCGAGGTGGGACTTCTCCGCCGACCTGTCATCTCGGAGAACTCCCACTTGGGCCCGGGAGAGGTCCCACTTGGGCCCGGGAGAGGTCCCACTTGGGCCCGGGAGAAGTCCCACTTCGGCGGCTAGCGGCCCTGCTGAGCCACCGCCGCCGCGGCTTCGGCGGCCGCGACTGGATCGAGGTAGCGCCCACCCGGAACCGTCGGCGCGAGATCGTCGTCGAGCTCGTAGACCAGCGGCATGCCGGTCGGGATGTTGAGGCCGGCGATGTCGTCGTCGCTGATCCGGTCGAGGTGCTTGACGATCGCACGCAGGCTGTTGCCGTGCGCGGCGACCAGCACGGTCCGACCGGCGCGCAGGTCGTCGGCCAAAGGACCGTCCCAGTAGGGGAGCAGGCGGCCGATCACGTCCTCGAGGCACTCGGTGCGGGGCAGCTCGTCGCCGAGGTCGGCGTACCGCACGTCATGTGCCTGGGAGAACTCGTCGTCGTCGTCCAGCGGCGGCGGGGGTACGTCGAACGAGCGCCGCCAGAGCATGAACTGCTCCTCGCCGTACTGCTCGGCGGTCTGCTTCTTGTTCTTGCCCTGCAGGGCGCCGTAGTGGCGCTCGTTGAGGCGCCAGCTGCGGCGGACGGGGATCCAGTGCCGGTCGACGACGTCGAGTCCGAGGTTCGCGGTGTCGATCGCACGCCGGAGCAGCGAGGTGTGGACCACGTCGGGGAGGATCCCCGCGTCGCGCAGCTGTTCGCCGCCGCGCAGGGCTTCCGCCCGGCCCTTCTCGGAGAGGGCCACGTCGACCCAGCCGGTGAACAGGTTCTCCGCGTTCCAGACACTCTCTCCGTGGCGGAGCAGGACCAAGGTGAAGGACACGTCAGCTCGTCGCGTCGGTCGGCGTCGGCGGGGAGGACGCCGGCTCGCTCGGGGTGCTGCTCGGGTTCGCGGACGGGGTCGAGATGTCGAGCCCGGCCCACTGCCCCTCGTCCGTCACGACCGGCACGTTCAGGTCGGCGGTCTCGCCATTGTCGAACTGGAAGGAGATGTCGACGAACTGGCCCAGCGTGAAGTTGCCGCTCACCGCCATGCCCTTCTTGGCGGCCAGGTTGCGCAGAGTGTTCGGCGCCATCGTGAACGGCTTGGAGTCGACCGTGGAGATCGCGGTGTTGTCCCCGGACGCGGACTGCAGGCTGATCGTCTTCGAGGGGCTGCTGTTGACGAAGGTCGCCACGAAGGTCCCGGAGTTCGCCTGCTTGGCGACCACGACGGCGTTCAGGATGTCGACGGTGCCGTTGCGGTAGTCGACCCCCGACGTGATGTTGTTGATGCGGTCGGTCGGATAGTCGAAGCCGCACGCAGACAGCGTGGTCGTGGCGGCGAGGCCGGCGGCTCCGAGCGCGAGGCTGCGTCGCAGGTTCACGGGCGACACCCTAGCGGGCGGCTCCGGTTGGTTCTGAGCCGACTGGTGGGCGACTGGTGGGCCGGCCGCTGGGCCGACCACTGGGCCGACTACTGGGACAGCCCGACAGTGCCGCCGACCACCGCGATGACCGCGACCATCACGGCGCAGTACACCCCGGCGAGGACGAGCAGCCGCGGGGCCCCCATCCGCAGGGCGAGGTGGAGCGGCAGGTGCCGCCGCCCGGACCGGTTGTCGTCGACGAGCCCGCGCAACGACGTCAGGACGTGCACCCCCACCCCCAGCAGGGCCGCGGCCGCGGTCATCGCGACCGTGGGCGGATGACCGTGCGCGGTGCCGCCCCATCCGCCGAAGGAGAGGTACGCCGGGTACAGCGCGAACGCGACCGCCCATGGCAGCCAGGAGAGTGGGCCGGTCCGTAGGACGCGGTTGCCCAGCACGCCGGCCACCAGCGAGAGCAGGTACGACAGCCCGGCCTCGATCCCGCTCGACAGCGACAGCGGAACGACCAGGAGCACGGCGCAGGCGAGCGCGAACCAGAGCGTGCCCCGGTCGAGCGTCCCGGCGACGAGCGGCTTGGTGGTGCGATCGTCGATGCGGTCAGCCGCCTCATCGGCGAGGTCGTCGTCCCACCCGAGCAGCGCCTGGCCGACCAGCACGGTCACCGCGACCAGACCGACCTCTCGGGGCGGCCGTCCGGAGACCCCCGCCGCGGCCGCGAGCCCGACGGCGGTCAGCACGGCCTGGCGCGGGTGCGCGGTCCGCACCAGCAGGACGGGCACCCAGCCCGAGGGTCCCTGCGCTG
>JAICSC010000054.1 GCA_025937085.1 Nocardioides sp. | reverse complement strand
CGCCGTTGGCCGCGATCAGCGCGAGACTCCGCGACTGGCGGCGCGCCCCGACCGCGAAGGCCGGTCCCGCGAGCAGCACCACCTCGAGCAACGCCATCACCGCGACCAGGGCCAGCACGGTGTAGATGGTCGAGCTGTTCGAGTCGGACACGGCTTGAAGCTGCCCGGGCAGCTGGTCGCGCGCCGGCGGATGCGCGAGCACCTGGCGGGAGAGCACCAAGGCACCGATCCGGTTCAGGTCACGGACCTGGTCCCACGTCACCGCCGCTCCCCCGACGAGCCAGGTGCGGGCACCGTCGTTCCCTGTGGTGGGGAAGAAGCCGGGCATCGCGAGCAGTACCGGCGCGGTGCGCTCGGCGGTCGACTCGGCGATGCCCACGACAGTCGCCCTCGTGCCGTTCGACAGCGTCAGTCGCTGCCCGACCTCGAACCCGTGACCGGCGAGTGCGGCGTTCACCGCGACCTCGCCCGTCGTGCGCGGGAACCGTCCGGAGGTGAGCCGGAACAGCCCCTTCGCCAAGGGGCTCGCCATGTCCACGCCGGTTCCGGTGACCTGGAGAACCCCGAGGCTTGTCCGGACCGAGGCGCTCTCCAGCGTTCGCAGCTCGAAGGCCGGTCGCTGCCCCCCGAGGACGCGCTCGATGTCCGCCAGCGAAGCTGCCGGGCGGTGACCGCCTGCCGTGCCGTTGGCCTGGTCCGGGTCGGCCGACTGGAAGACGTCGGTCGTGTCGGGGAGCACGGTGATCCTGGCCTGGGCGGAGCCGATCCTCCGGTCGAGCCCCTCGACCGAGCTCACGCTCGAGGTCGCCTGAGCGACGTCGGCAGCGATCACGGCGACGACCGGGAAGGTCACCATCACCAGCACCAGCGCGCTGCGCGCCTTCGACCGCCAGGCCTCACGCCTGGCCAGGCGCAGCGCCAGCCGCCAGCCCGAGAGCCAGCTCATCGGGCGCTCTCGAGCAGGGCGTCGGGGCGGTCGTTGCCCGACTCGTCGACGATCACGCCGTCACGGAGGAACACGACCCGGTCGGCCCACGCGGCATGACGCGCCTCGTGCGTGACGAGTACGCCGGCGGCCCCCGCGTCACAGCGGGCCCGGATCAGCCGCAGGATGTCCTCACCGGTCTCGCTGTCGAGCGCACCCGTCGGCTCGTCGGCCAGGATCAGCCGGCGCTCGCCCACGATCGCCCGCGCGATGGCAACGCGCTGCTGCTGGCCGCCCGACATCTCGTCGGGGAAGCGCCGCGCGAGCTCGCCGATCCCGACCTCGTCCAGCGCTGCCTGCGCGACCTTGCGCGCCGACCGGGCTCCCGCCCCGTCGAGCTCGCGCGGCAGGGCGACGTTCTCGACCGCGGTGAGGGCCGGGATCAGGTTGAAGTCCTGGAACACGTAGCCGATCGAGGTACGCCGCATCGCCGCGCGCCCCTTCTGCCCGAGGGCCGCCAGGTCGGTCCCCTCGACCCTCACCGCGCCCGAGGTCGGGCTGTCCAGACCCCCGGCGAGGGTGAGCAGCGTGGACTTTCCGGATCCGGACGGCCCCATCACCGCGACCAGCTCGCCGGCGTACGCCGTGAAGCTCACCGCCCGTAGCGCCGTCACCTCGGTCGCCCCGGAGCCGTGGATGCGCGTCACGGTGTCGAGCTCGAGCACGGCGTTCATCGAGCGCCTCCTTCGTTCATGGTCTCGGCGAGTGGTTCCTGAGGAGCCGAGGGACGAGGCGTCTCGAAGGGCTCGACCGACGAACCCGGCTCGACCGACGACGGACCGCCGTCGTCGCGGTCCTGGGCCACCCGGCGCAGCCGCGCCTCGCAGTGGTCGAGCCAGCGGATCTCGGCCTCGGCGTTGAAGACCAGCGAGTCGAGCACCAGGCCCCACGCCAGCTCGTGCGGGTCGTCGCCGGTGGCGCGTCGCTTGAGCCGGGTGTAGTCCTGCAGCGCGGCCATCGTCGCCGACCGCTGCTGCTGGATCACGGTCCCGACGTCGACGCCGGGCACGCTGACTGCGAGGGCGAGCTTGATCGCGAGCTCCTCGCGTGGCGGCTGGGTGCGCGCCACCGGCGAGGAGAACCACGCCGCGACCTCCTCGCGGCCGCGCGAGGTGACCGTGTACACGACGTGGCCGTCTCCGTCCTCGCCCCGGACCTCGACGAACCCGTCCCGCTCGAGACGGGCCAGGGTCGTGTAGACCTGCCCGACGTTCAGCGGCCAGGTGCCGCCGGTGCGGTCCTCGAACTCGGCCCGCAGCTGGTAGCCGTATCGCGGACCCTGCTCCAGCAGGGCCAGCAACGCGTTCCGCACCGACACCGGCGGCTCCTCTCCCCGTTCACCACACCCCGTTGCACCACACCCGACCCACTCCATGCACTCCGCGGAGTTGGATACCGAGTATGTATGTCGCGGACCTTACCCGGTATGCAGCGTCTCGTCAAAGCCTTTCGGCGAGGTGCTGGCCGAACGACGGGTGCCCGCGGGCCGCGCCGGAGTGATACTCATGCCGAACTCATGCACAGCGGGGGTACAGGGCGGGTACCGCGCGGGTACCGGTCCGCCGCGCACCATGGACAAGGGGGCAAGGCCATGTCGCACTACGGCTCACCACCCGGCCCGGACGATCCACGGTCGGACCCGGGCCGAGAGCCCGGTCGCACGCCCGGTTCCCATGCGGGCGAGCCCGAGCCTTCGGCGTACAACCCCTATCCGGACGACTGGAGTGCCACGCCGGCGGGCAACCCGGCGTTCAACGCCGCCGCGCCGCCGCCGGAGTACCCCTACGGGGAGCCGTCCGACTACAGCGGGCTGCCCGCCCCGGGGAACCCCTACGCAGGGCCGAACAGGTCACGGCCGACCTTCGGCTTCGGGGGGTACGCCGGGTGGTTCACCCGCGTGGGCGCCTACCTGATCGACTACCTGTGCGGGATCGTGGCGGCCGCACCGGCCATCGTCGGTCAGATCCTCTACCTCTCGACCGCGCGGACGACCTTCGACGCCCAGGGCCGCTCCGTCACCCGCCTCCACCACACCGACCTGTCGCTGTCGCTGCTCGTGATCGGGTACCTCACCGGGCTGGCGTTCACGATCTGGAACGTCTACATCCGCCAGGGCCGCACGGGGGCGACGATCGGCAAGAGCGTGCTGGCGATCCGGCTGGTGAACGCGGACCAGCAGCCGATCGGCCCCGGCTGGTCCTTCCTCCGGCAGATCCTGCACATCGTCGATGCGCTGCCGTGCATGCTCGGCTTCCTCTGGCCGATCTGGGACTCGCGGAAGCAGACGTTCGCGGACAAGATCATGGGCACGTTCGTGATCCAGGCGACGACACCCCAGCAGCCCTACCCACCGCAGCCCTACGTGCAGCAGCCCTACGGCTGAGCGGGGCTGAGCCCCGGAGACGTCACCCCCGGGCGGCGTACCGCCGGGCTCGGGCATGCAGGGCGGAGGTCAGACCGACGCCGGAGTCGAGCAGTCGCTGAGCCTGGGCCGGCGACATCCCGGTCACCAGCACCCCGATCGAGACGTCGTGCCCCGGCCGGTGGTCCACCGTGACCCGGTCGCCGGCTCGGACGACGCCGGACTCCAGGACGCGACACATCGCGCCGACCCGGCCGGTGCGGTTGAAGTCCAGGTGGAACCTCTCGATGCCCACGCGTTTCGAGAGGTTGTGGCACGGCGTCCGCGGCTTGCGCACCTCGAGCAGCACGCCGGTTCCCGGCTCCCCGATCCACCAGCGCTCGCCGAGCAGAGCCCCGGTCACGTCGAGCCCGTGGGTGCGGAGATTCTCCCCGAGGAGCCCGGGCGGCATGTCGCGTCCGAGCACCCGGCCGAAGTACGCCGCGTCCTCGGCGGCGTACACGTACACCGCCGCGTCCAGACCACCGTGCGAGGAGTCGACGTGCCGGTCGCCCTCCGGTCCGAGCCCGTCCACGCGCACCGGGCCGGGCACGGGCCGCTTGTCGATGGCGGTCGGGTGGTAGCAGCCGTCGATGATCCCGTGCACGACGCAGACCGCCTCGACACTGGCACGACCCATGTGGTCACCGTGCTACGTCGAGCGTCGGCGTGCTTGAGCGGACTTGCGGAGGTCGCGCCGTTCCGCTCTGGCCGTTCTGCTCTGGCCGTTCTGCTCTGGGCGGAATCGGGATGCCTGGCCGACCATCCGGACCTACAGTCGCTGCATGGGTGAGGTCGTCCAGCTCCCGGTACGCCGCGAGCAGCAGCCGTCGGATCAGCCGTCCGAGCAGCCGTCCGAGCAAGTCGACCAGCCGCGCCGCGAGGTGCCCGGTCGAGAGCCGCGCCGCGAGACTGGGGCACCCGTCGAGCGATCCGTGGAGCCGCCCGTCGAGCCGCTGTGGCGGGAGTCGGTCGGCCGCGCGCTGCGCGAGCAGCGGCTGGCCTCCGGCAAGCGGCTGGTCGACGTCGCCGAGGAGGCCGGCGTCTCGCCGCAGTACCTCTCCGAGGTCGAGCGTGGCCTGAAGGACCCGTCGTCGGAACTGCTGGCCGCGATCGCCGGTGCGCTCGGGTTGAGCGTCGCCGAGATCGCGACCCGCGTCGCCTCGACCAACCCTTCCGCTCCGACGGCTCCGGCCACTCCATCCACTCGGGCCCCTCAGCGGGGCCCTCAGTCGCCGGTCTGCCTCGCCGCCTGACCCAGCACCGTCGGCGGCATGTCGCGGGCGGTGATGACCGCGTCGACGATCCCGTAGTCGCGCGCCTGTTCGGCGGTGAGCACGAGATCACGCTCGGTGTCCTCCCGCACCTCCTGCGGCGTCTTCCCGGTGTCGTGCGCGAGCAGCTCCTCGAGCAGCGACCGGACCCGCTCGATCTCGTCCGCCTCGAGGATCAGGTCGGGAATGGTCCCGCGGCCCTCGGCCGCCGGGGCGTGCAGCACGACCCGCCCGTGTCGCAGGATCTGCCGCCGCCCCGGGGCCCCGCCGCCGAGCAGCACGGCCGCGGTCGCGACCGCCTGACCGACGCACGTCGTCTCGATCGCCGGCCGCACGAACTGCATCGCGTCGTAGATCGCCAGCATCGCCGGGATCGAGCCACCAGGCGAGTTGACGTAGAGGTTGATCGGCGCGTCCGGGTTCTCGGACTCGAGGTGGATGAGCTGGGCGATCACGGTGTTCGCGACGCCGTCGTCGATCGGCGTACCGAGATAGATGATCCGGTCGGCGAGGAGCCGGCTGTACACGTCCACGGTGCGCTCGCCGCGGTTGGTCTGGGTGGTCACGTAGGGGATCGGGTAGCTCGTCATGACTGGACTCCCAGGCCGAGGGGACGTACGACGGGCGTTCGGACCTCGTCGACCGAGGTGACGATGTGGTCGACGAAGCCGTAGTCGAGCGCCTCGTCGGCACTGAACCACCGGTCCCGTCGGGAGTCCCGCTCGACGATCTCGACGCTCTGGCCGGTGTCCGACGCGATCAACGACAGCACGGTGTCACGGGTGTGGCGGAGGTCGACGGCCTGGATGGCGATGTCCATCGCCGTCCCGCCGATGCCGGCCGAGCCCTGGTGCAGCAGGACCCGCGCGTGCGGCATTGCGTAGCGCTTGCCCTTCGCGCCCGCGCTCAGCAGGAACTGGCCCGCGCTCGCCGCGATGCCCATCGCCAGCGTGCTCACGTCGTTGGGGATCAGCCCCATCACGTCGCGGATCGCCAGCATCGCCGGCACCGAGCCGCCCGGGGAGCTGATCCAGAGATGGATGTCCGCGCGCGGGTCGCGCGCCGAGAGGACCATCAGGCCGGTGCTCAGCCGGTTCCCCAGGGCCTCGTCGAGCACCCCGCCCATCAACAGCGTGCGTTGCTCGAGCAGGCTGCTCGCCAGCTCGTCGTCGATCCGGCCCCAGGCCGTTGCTTCGCTCATGCGCCCACCGTGACACCCGGCGTACGCCGACCGTAGGGCGTGCTGCTCCGAGCAGAACTGCCGTCAGCGGATCCGCCGACAGCGGATCGGCATTCTCTTACCAATAGGTGACCAGGTCCCGCGGCAGGTGCGAGTGCTCGTTGAACGACAGCAGGCGGCGTCCCGACGAGCCGCTGAGCACCCGGGTCACCGACGCGTTCACGGTCACGTCGTCGAAGGCCTTCCAGAGACGCGGCACCTGCTCCGGGCCCGCCGACGGGTCGACCAGCGCGGCGCACACCGCGGCGATCGGACCGCCCGAGGACACCACGACGGTGGCACCGTCACGGGAGAAGACCCGATCCAGCGCTCGGGAGGCGCGGACGAGGAACGCCGGCCACGGCTCGGCGTAGTCCCCGTCGTGGCCACCGCCCGACCAGCGGTCCGTGGCGTCGTCGAAGAGCCGCTGGAACGTCCGCTTGTCGAGTGCTGCGAGACCCTCCGTGCCGTCGCGCCCGTGCGCCATCAGGGCCAAGTGGTCGAACTCGTCCCATCCCTGATCGACCTCCGGCGTCACCGGCCACCCCGCGGCGTCGACGATCGCGGACGCCGTGTCGCGCTGTCGCCTCATGGCGCCGTGCACGACCGCGGCCGGCGCGAGCCCCTGCTCGGCGAGGACCCGACCGAGCCGCCGGCTCTGCTCGATCCCGGTCTCGCTCAGGACGTCGTAGTCCTCGGCCCCGAACGACGCCTGTCCGTGCCGGACCAGCAGCACCACGCCCATCAGGACGACACCACGCCGGACACCACGCTCCGGGTGCGCTGCTCGAGGTATCCCACGGCCTCCCCGAAGCCGAGGTACGCCGGGTTGTGCGTCTGACCGCGGACGAAGCGGTACCAGATCTGCTGGAGGATCACCGCGAGCCGGAACAGCCCGAACACCTCGTAGAACCGCCACCGCTCCGGGGTCATCGCCACGCCGCGCCTCTCGGCGTACCAGTCCACCACCTGCCGGCGCGTCCACATGCCCGGTGCGGTCGTCGGCTGCCGTCTGAAGTCCTGGAAGAAGGAGTCGTCGTCGGCCTGGACCCAGTACGCCAGAGCACCGCCGAGATCCATCAGCGGGTCGCCGACCGTCGCCATCTCCCAGTCCAGGACGCCGACCACCCGCAGACAGTCGTCCGGGTCGAGCACCAGGTTGTCGAAGCGCCAGTCGTTGTGGATCAGGCACTGACCCGAGTCGTCGGGCCGGTGCTCATCGAGCCAGGCCGTGAGGTCGCTCCAGTCGCCGAGGTCGTCGGTCGTGGCTCGCGACAACCGGTCGGCCCAGCCGGCGACCTGGCGCGCGACGTACCCCTCGCCGCGACCCAGCGCCGCGAGGTCCGGGACTCCGGAGACGTCGACCTCATGCAATCGCGCCAGGGCCTCCCAGGCCTGCCTGCACAGCGCCGACGCCTCGGCGGGCTCGAGCGCGACGGGCAGCTCCTTGCGCAGGATCAGGCCCTCGAGCCGCTCCATCACGTAGAACTCTGAGCCGAGCACGGACGGGTCGCGGCAGAGCCCGACCATGTCCGCGACGTACGGGTAGACCGGGCCGAGGGTGTGCTGGATGAGGTACTCGCGGCCCATGTCGTGGGCGCCGCGCGCCTTGGCTCCCGTCGGCGGCCGCCTCAGGATCAGGTCGCGAGCGGGCCAGCGCAGGAGGTAGGTCAGGTTCGAGGCGCCGCCCGGGAACTGCCGCACGTCCGGGAGACCGTCGGGTACGGCGGTCTCGGCGTGCTCGCGCAACCAGCCGACCACGGCGTCGACGTCGACCGCGTCCTCCTCGCGCACCGGCCGGGTCTCGTCGGGCGTCACCACCCGGCCCAGTATGTCGGGCCCTGCTTCGGGCGCAGCACGGCGGACCTCGGACGGCCTGGTCGGGTCAGCCCGACGGAGCCCGGAAGTGGTCGTCCAGCGCCGGGCCGCCGCGGGGCGCACTCACGTACGCCGTCACACCGCCGAGGGCCCAGTCCTGCACCGTCGCGGGTGTCAGGACCGCCGCACTCCTCCCGGCCATCTCGATCCGGTCGCAGGCCAGGTTCACCACGTCCCACCGGGTGTCACCGTCGCCGTGGAGGCCGAGCGTCACCCACCGACCGTTCGGGGTGGAGCAATCCGTCGCTGCCGTCGACGAGCCGGCAGCGACGTGCGCGACGTACTCCCGGGCGTGGTGTGAGCTGAACCTGGCCGAGAACAACAGGGTCGAGACCCCGGTGTCCTGCGAGTAGACGCACACCGAGAGCGAGTCGGGCTCCGCGTCGGCCGTGCCGGCCACCGGTCGGACGACGGCGTGCGTCGGGCAGCCGTTGGCGTCGACGTCGCCCGTCTGCTCGACGGTGCCCAGGATCTGGCGCCGTAGGGACGAGTGCGGAGCGAAGACGGTGACGTGCTGGCCGCCGACGGCACGCGTCTCGGCGACGTTGCCCGCGACGGCCTTGACGCCGACCGCGAACGGCGAGTCGAACCACACCGCGTCGCCAGTCGGCAGGGTCCCGTCCGAGCCGAACGTCATGCAGCGCTCGCTCACCACCGCGGGCCGGCCCACGAAACCGGTCAGGCTCGAGATGTACGTCGAGTCGTCGGTCGGCGAGAGCACCGCGGCCTGGTCGGTGCCACAGGAGCCCAGGTGCCGGCGTCCCGAGAAGATCGCGGACCGGACCGGCGAGGCGCCCCAGCCCCAGGTGTCCGGCACCTGGAGCTGCACTCCGTCGTACGACTCATGGCGCCAGCTGTCAGGGGCGTCGACCTTGGGGTAGCTGATCACGCCGGCCGGGGACTGCGACGCATGCGCGATGTAGGCGACGCCGCCGACGAGGGCCAGCACCGCCAGGGCGGCGAGCCAGCCACCCCGCCGCCGGGGCGGGCCGGCCGGTGCGTGAGTCTCGGGTGGCCGGGTCAGCAGCTGGGTGGGGGCGGAGCCCGCGCGGGCGACCAGCTCGTCGCGCACCGAGGACGCGTCCGTGGCTCGGCCCTGGTCCGCCTCCGCCAGTCCTCGTTCCACGTGCCGCCGTGCCGCCGACTCCGAGCAGCCGAGGATCTCGGCGATCTCGGCATCCGAGCGATTCTCGAGGGCCCGGAGCACGGTGGCCGCCCGGCGCGGGGCAGAGCACGCCCGGACGACCAGGCGACGAGCCTCGAGGTCGGGGTCGGCGTATGCGATCCGGTCCCAGGCCCGGCTGATCCGGCCGAGAGCTCGGGTGACGGCGGCGTCGGCGCGCCGCTCGTCCTCCACGAGTGCCGACGCGAGCGCGAGCAGGGCCGGCGTCCGAGCCGTCGACCACTCCTCGAACCCACCCGTCATGGGTCCACGATGCCCCAGGATCGGTCGCTCCGGGACGTTTGCCGAGGATCGCTACTCGGGCGGGACGCCGAGCTCGTCGAGCCGTGCCGCCTGGCGACGCAGCTGGGCGTCGTACGCCGGACGGTCGGTGAGCTTCTGCCGGTAGGCGGCCCGCGCCATCGGGTCGGGCAGGATCACCTCGTCCCCGGCATCGAGACCGGCCAGGACGGCCGCCGCGATCTCGTCGGCGGTGAACGGCGACGTCTCCACGAGGCGGGCCACGACCGCCCCGAGGGTCTGGTCGGCACCACGCAGCGAGGACAGGAGGTTGGTCCTAAAGTACGACGGACACACCACGTGGGCGGTCACGCCGTACGCCGCCAGCTCGTGCCCGAGCGTCTCGGTCACCGCGACGACTCCGGCCTTGACCGCGCTGTACGACGCCATCCCGGCCGGGTGCACCAGGCCGGCCAGTGAGGCGACGTTCACGATCCGTCCCGCGCGCTGGCGCTTGAACAGCGGTGTGAACGTCCGGCAGCCGCGGACCGTGCCGAGCAGGTTGATGTCGACGATCCACTGCCACTCGTCGATCCCGGCCACGTCGATGCGGCCCCCTCCGGCGACCCCGGCGTTGTTGACCAGCACGTCGAGCCCGCCCCAGTGCTCCTCGACCCACTCCAGGGCCGCGGCCCAGTCGTCGTCCGAGGTGATGTCGAGCTTCTCGGTGGTTGGGGAGGGCGCCCCAGCGCTCTTCCGGAAACCACCGTCGCCGGTCAGATCGGTCGCCAGCACCTCGTCCCCGCGCTCGCGGAAGGCCAGGGTCAGCGCCGCGCCCAGCCCCGAGGCGGCGCCGGTGACCAGGACCCGGCTCATGAGTAGCGGGCGAGCTCGAGCCGGGCGACCGTCCCGCGATGGACCTCGTCCGGCCCGTCGGCCAGCCGCAGCGACCGCGCGTTGACCAACGCCGCCGCCAGTGGGAAGTCGTCGGACATGCCCCCGCCCCCGTGCAGCTGCAGCGACATGTCGATGACCCGTTGCGCCATGGCCGGGACCGCGACCTTGATCGCCGAGACCTCGCTCAGCGCGTTCGTCGGTCCGCCGTGGTCGAGCTTCCAGGCGGCGTGCAGGACGAGCAGCCGAGCCTGGTCGATCGCGATCCGGGCCTCGGCGATCCGCTCCCGGTTGCCGCCGAGGTCGACCAGCGGCTTCCCGAACGCGGTGCGCTCCAGGCCGCGGCGACACGCCAGCTCGAGGGCGAGCTCGGCCAGCCCGACCAGGCGCATGCAGTGATGGATCCGGCCGGGGCCCAGGCGGCCCTGGGCGATCGCGAACCCCTCACCCGGCCCGGAGATGACGTTCGAGATCGGGACGCGCACGTCGGTGAACGACACCTCGCCGTGGCCGAGGGGCTCGTCGTACAGCCCCATCGTGTCGAGCAGCCGCTCGACCTTCACCCCCGGTGTGTCCATCGGCACCAGCACCATCGAGTGACGGCGGTGGCGGTCGGCGTCCGGGTCGGTGACGCCCATGAAGACCAGGATCCGGCACTCGGTGTTTCCGACGCCCGTCGACCACCACTTGCGGCCGTTGACCACGATCTGGTCACCGTCGACGACGCAGGTGGCCTCCATGTTGGTCGCGTCGGAGGACGCGACCTCGGGCTCGGTCATCGTGAACGCCGAACGGATCCGGCCGTCGAGCAAGGGCTCGAGCCACTCCCGGCGCTGCTCGTCGGAGCCGTACCGGAGGAGCACCTCCATGTTGCCGGTGTCGGGGGCGTTGCAGTTGAACACCAGCGGGGCGATCGCGGACCGGCCCATCTGCTCCGCGAGCGGGGCGTAGTCGACGTTGGTCAGGCCCTCACCGCCGTCGGTGCCGAACCGCTCGGCGTACTCGCCGGCATGCTCCTGGGGTAGGAACAGGTTCCACAGGCCCTCGTCCCGTGCCTTCTGCTTCAGTGCGGCGAGGACCGGCAGCGGTGTCCACGGGTCGCCGGTACGCCGCGCCTCCGCGAGGTCGCGCCGGTACGCCGGCTCGATCGGCGTGATCTCCGAGGCCATGAACCCGGCCACGCGAGCGGTGAGGTCGGCGGCCCGGGGCGAGGGCGCGAAGTCCATGCCCGCACCCTAGCCATCGCCGAAGTGGGACCTCTCCCGCGCCGAAGTGGGAACTCTCCCGCGCCGAAGTGGGACTTCTCCGTGCGCCAGGTGGGACTTCTCCGCCCGCCGGCCGCGGACTTCTCCCACCTCGGGCGCGGACTTCTCCCACTTCGGCGGCGGAGTTGTCCCACTTCGGCGGTCAGGCTGCGGTGGTGGCCACCACCCGGGCCCGGACGACCGGGTCCTGCCAGCGCATCCGGGCCCGGACCAGCCGGACGGTGGACCAGGTCAGGCACGGGATCGCGATGATCACCGACAGCCGCCATTCGGGCACGTGCGCTGCGCCCGAGAACAACAGGCTCGTGATCGTCGTGCTGGTGGCGAGCCTCGCGGAGTACCCGACCATGGCCGCAGGAGGCGCCGGGGTGGCCCGGGCCGACCGGAGGTCGACCGGGTAGGGGTGCTTGATCGACCACCGCATGGCGGCCCCGACGACCTGCATCAGCACGACGGCGAGGGTGCACACCAGCGCGGAGAGCTCCTGCGCGTTCGGCATCCCGGCCCGCAGGGCACCGATGCCGACCGTGATCAGGGACGCGCAGGCGAGGAACTCGAGCAGGACCCAGGCGCGTGCGTCGAACAGCGCCGCCGCCGGCGCCGGCAGGTTCTCGCGCCACAGAGCCCCGCGTCCGTCGAGACACCAGGCGTTGACGCCGAACAGCAACGCGCCACCGGAGGCGACCAGGCCCGGGAGGATCGTCATCGAGGACCACGGCAGGTTGCCGAAGATCGCCACCAGACCCGGCCCCACGGCGAGCACCAGTACGCCGCGGCGCATCGGGACCGAGCGCCAGACCGAGGCCCGGTCGGTGCGGACCAGGATGCCGAGCACGCTGCGCGACATCGGTCGCGGCTCGTGCTGGTCGGTCTCCATCCGGGCCTCGTCGCGCGGCATCCGGCGCGCGGCCAGGTGCGCGGGAACCGCGCCGACCACGACGGCGGCGAGGCTGCCGACGACGAGGAAGCCGAGGTCGAGCCACCACCGGGTACCCCAGCCACTGACAGCGCCGACGAAGACCCACAGGGTCGGGATGCGGTCGAGCAGGTCCAGGGTGTGGCCGGTCAGCTGCACCACGCCCGCGGTGAGGCCGACAGCCACGAGCAACCCGCGGCTGAGCAGGATGCCGCCGGGGCGGCGGCGTACCGCCTCCATCGTCCAGGCCACGACCTGGCCCACCGCCGTGGAGAAGACCAGCCAGAGGAGGACGACCACCTGCGCCTGGAACAGCTTGTCGGGCCCGAAGCTGAAGGCCATCGACCCGAGCAGGAGCCAGGCCTGGACCATCCACGCGATGTTGAGCGGCGCCAGGAGCAAGGCACCGAGATGGTCGGTGGTCGGGCTGATCGGGTACGGAGCGGCCTGGTCACCGGAGATGAGCTCGCGGCCACCGCCGGAGGCGATCGCCGAGCTGATGGTCAGGACCAGGAACCCGGCCAGCGCGCTCGGCATCAGCAGGAGGATGTCGAAGGCCTTGTCCGGTCCTGCCGCACCCGGGGCGAACGCGGGCACGACCGCGACGGCGGCGGTGATCGCCAGGAAGACGAGTGACAGGGTCCGCGCGAGGTGTCGTCGGCGTACGGCCTGCTTGCGGAACTGGAAGAGGATCCCGACGTCGCCGAGCGCACGGCGAGCGGCAGCGACCCGGGCCGCCTTCAGGTACGACGGCGTGGCGTCAGTCGAGGAGAGCGCGGTAGGCACGGGCCCCCTCCTCGCCGGCCATCTCCGCGGCGTCGACCGCGGCGACGCGCGAACCACCGCGAAGCACCAGGGCGGTGCCGCAGGCTTGGACCGCGAGGTCGCGCAGGTGAGTCGAGAGCAGGATCGTGGCGCCGCGGGCGCGGGCGTCGGCGATCACCTCGAACGTCGCGTCCACACCGATCGGGTCGACACCGTCGAAGGGCTCGTCGAGGAGCAACACCTGCGGCTCGTGCATGGCCGCCAGGACCACCGAGAGACGTCGGCCCATGCCGTGGGAGAAGCCACCGGTGACCCGGTTCATCACGTCGCCGAGCTCGAACCGCTCGAGCAGGTCGCGGGCGCGGTCCTCCCAGCCGCTCAGGCGACGCAGCCGGGCACTCAGCTGGAGGTGTTCCCACGGTGTCGCGCGGGGGACCAGTCCGCCCACGTCGGGGCAGTAGCCGGTGACCTGCTTGACGGCCAGGGTGTCCTTGCGGATGTCGAGGCCGGCGACCGTCACCGACCCGGCGGTCGGCGGGACGACACCGGCCAGGACCCGCATGGTGGTCGACTTCCCGGCGCCGTTGCGACCCAGCAGCGCGGTCGCCTGACCGGCGTACGCCTCCAGGTCGATGCCGGCGACGGCCTCGACCTCTCCGAACCGCACGTGCAGGCTGCGCACGTCGACGACGGGGGGTTGGTTCACGCGGAGGATTCTCGCAGCGGTCGCCCGATCTGGCCCGGGGAACGGCAAAGATTCGCGTGTGATGCCCGCCCACGGCTCTGCCTCGACTTATCGTGCTGCTGCTGGCCCTGGAACTCCGGGGGGAGGACGCTCGCATGGCGTGGCACAGGCTGAGTGGCCGCCGAGAAGCGGCGGGGGACGTCGCGGGGCACCTGGCTGCCGTCCCGACAGTGAACGACGGCGCGTCCTGGACGTCGCCGGTCGAGGCCGCCGCCCGCGCTCGGCTGCGCGGCGACAGGTTCTTCCAGATCGTGGTCGACGACGCGGCGCTGGCGGAGTACGCCGCCACGACCGGTGGGCGACGGGCGAGGCGCAGCAGCGGCGCGACCGACCTCCTGGGCCAGATCGAGGAGCTCGGCTGGTCCCTCGAGCACGTGACCTGGTGGGGAGGTGCCGAGGCGCCGGACCCGGTGGCGGTCCGTGGGGTCTACCTGTTCCGCGCGGTCAGGTACGACGAGGCGGACAGTGGCCCCGTCGCCGAGTCCCCCGCGCCGGTGGCGCACCTGCCCACCCATCGCCGCGAGGTGCTCTGACCGGTCGAACTCGCTGGGTTCCGGACCCGAGTCGGGCTAGCGTCGACCCGTGCGCGACCAGCTCGTGCGCGACCGTGGGTATCAGCCTGGGTTGGACGGGGTCCGCGGCGTAGCGATTCTTCTGGTTCTCGGCCAGCACGCCCCGACCAGGCCGCTCATCGACGGCTTCGTCGGCGTCACCGTCTTCTTCTGCCTGTCCGGCTATCTGATCACCACCCTGCTGGTTCGCGAGCTCCGCACCGGCACCATCGACCTGCGGGCGTTCTATCGCCGACGTGCAGCCCGCCTCGGCCCGGCCTTGGTGACGGTCGTAGCGGTGACCGTCGTGGTGCTGCTACTCCACCGACACGACCTCAGCGCCGGACTCCTCCACCGAGGAGACCTCAGCGTCGGACAGGTGTTCGCGCCCGCCGGCGCGGCTCTGACCTACACCACCAGCCTGTTCGACTGGGCCGGCCGCTCCTTCGCCACCTACGACTACTTCAACTACACCTGGTCGCTCTCGGTCGAAGAGCAGTTCTACCTGCTGTGGCCGTTCGCACTGCTCTGGGGCTACCGCCGGAATCCTCGGCTGTTCGCGGCACTCACGACGTCGCTGAT
>JAICSC010000320.1 GCA_025937085.1 Nocardioides sp. | reverse complement strand
AGTCGGGGACGAGGTCGAGCACGTCGCGGAACTCGGCCTTGACCGTGATCGGGTCGCTGCCGACGTCGGTGCCGCCGGGCAGCGGGAGCGAGTAGACGTCGAACGAGCAGCCGGTGAGCATGAGCGCGGCGCCGAGCAGCGCGACGACCACCTTGGCGAGCGGGAGGCGGGGCGAACGGGGGGAGGTCATCGGCCGGCCTCCACGAGTCCGCCGAGGGTCGGGTCCATCAGGTCGAGCCCGGACCCACCGGTACGGCGTTCCTTGGTCGAGAGCGCCGCCGGGCGGTTCTTGGCGAGCAGCCTCTGGACGACGTTGCAGGCCTGCCCGCCCTGGTTGGCCTGGTCGAGGATCCCGCACAGGAACGTGGCCGGGTCGGAGGTGATCTGGTGGCCCAGCTCGCCGAGGTTCGCCCGGGTGTCGAGTGTCCCGGTCTGCGGGTTGTAGGTCAGGGCCAGGTTGTTCAGGGCCAGCGGAGCGTCCCGCAGGGTCTCGGCGAGGGCCTTGCGTTGCCTGACCAGGATCTGGGTGACGTTGTCCAGTCCGGTGATGTTCTTGCCGAGGACCTCGCGGTTGTCCTTGACGAAGCCCGAGACCTGCTTCATCGCGATGCCGAGGTCGTGGAGCGAGGCCGCCAGGTCGCCCCGCTCCCCCTTCAGCATCCGAGACACCCCGGCCAGGGTCTGGTTGAACGACCGGACGGTGTGGTCGTTGCGCGCGAGCGTCCGGACGAAGCCCTCGAGCTCGCGCACGGACCCGAAGAGATTGTCCTTGTTGTCGGCGAGCGTGCCGCTGAGCCGGCCGAAGCTCTTGATGGTCTGGTGGAACTTCTCCCCCTGTCCGCCGAAGTTGGCCGCCGTCGTGTTCAGCAGGTCGGTCAGGGCCCCCTTCTTGTTGGCGCCGTTCGGGCCGAGGGCCGTGGTGAGGTCGTCGAGGCTCGAGTAGATCTGGTCGAGCTCCAGCGGAACGGCGGTGCGCTGCTGGTCGAGCGTCGCCCCGTCGGCCAGGACCTGCCCTCCGGAGTACGCCGGCGTGAGCTGCACGAACCGGTCGCCCACGATCGACGGGGAGATGATCACGGCCTTGGCGTCGGCCGGGATCTGCACGCTCGGGTCGTAGTGCATCTTCACGATCACCTGGGTGCCCGACGGAGTGACCGAGTCGACCTTTCCGACGGGGACGCCGAGCACCCGCACGTCGCTCCCGACGTACAGGGAGACCGTGCGCGGGAAGTCGGCGGTCAGTGTCTTCTGGTGGCCGCCGTCGAACACGAAGGCGACCAGGGCAGCCACGACCAGGGCTGCCACCACCAACGGCACCAGGAGCTTGGCGAGGAGGGTCATGTCAGCCACCCACCTGTGGCACCGGAGGCATGTTCTGGATGTAGGTGTCGAACCACGGCCCCGTGCCCAGGGTGTTGGCGAAGACCCGGTAGAACGGCCCCATCAACCGGATGCTCCGGTCGATGTTGTCGGCGTTCTTGTTCAGGACGTCGAGGACCGCGCTCAGGTGGGTCAGCGCAGGGTTCAGGTCGGCCCGGCTCTGGCGGACCAGCCGGGTCAGCTCCACGGACAGCCGCGATGTCGAGCGGAGCAGGTCGTGGACGGCCTGCCGCCGCTTGACCAGCGCCTTGAACAGCACCGAGGAGTCCTGCATCAAGCTCACGATGTCCTGGTCGCGCGCGTTCAGCGTCGTCGTGACGCTGCGGAGGTTGCCGAGCAGGGTGCCGATCTGCTCGTTGCGAGCGGCCAGGTTGTCGGAGAGCGCCGAGACCCCCGAGAGGGCCTTGCGGAAGTTCGCGGGGGTGTTGCGGGTCAGGTCCGCGAGCGTGGTCAGGCTCCGGGCCAGCCGGTGGGTGTCGATCTGCTCGGAGGTGCGGGCGAGTCCCGAGAAGGCCTGCACCACGTCGTACGGCGAGGAGGTGCGGTCGACCGGGATCTCGCTGCCCTGCTTCAGCTGGCCGGATCCGGCCGGCTCGAGGGACAGGTACATCGCCCCCAACAGCGTCTTCACCTTGATCGCCGCCCGGGTGTCGACGCCGAAGTCGGCACCGTTCTCGACCCGGAAGGCGACCTTCACCTGGTCGCCGTCGAGCGACACCGAGTCGACCTTGCCGACCCGCACGCCGGCGATGCGCACCTCGTCGTTGGCCTTCAGGCCGCCCGCCTCGTGGAAGTCGGCGTAGTAGGTGTCGCCGCCCCCGATGAGCGGGAGCTTCTCGGCGTTGAAGGCGAGGAGCAGCAGACCCAGCACGACGGCGAGGCTGACCGCCCCGACCACGACCGGGTTGCGCTCACGGAAAGGAATGCTCATCGGGGTCCCCGCGGGGTTGTCCGGCGGAGGCACGAAGTGGGGGAGACGGAGAACCGCGGGGTCCCCGCGCGAAGGCAAGCGAAGCGCGTTCGCGTGGGGTGCGACGTCGTGGGGTGGTTCATCCGAGGTTGCACCTGTCGGAGCCGGTGTTGTAGCTGACGGGGACGGCGGTCTTGCCGAGCCGGATCTGGCCGGTGAAGTTGCAGAGGTAGAAGTTGAACCACGAGCCGTAGATCGCGGTCCGGCCCACCTTGGTCAGCTTGATCGGCAGCACCTGGAGCGCCCGGTCGATCTCGGGACGTCCCTTGTCGAGGTTCGCGGCGAACCCGCGCAGGTGGTGGATGTCGGAGACGAACGGCGCGCGGATGCCGGAGACCAGGTCGGCGGTCTGGACCGAGAGGTTCGAGATCTGGTCGAGCGAGCCGAGGATGGCGCCCCGATCCTTCTTCAGGCCGCCGACGAACTGCTGGAACGTCGTGATCAGCTGGTTGAGCTGGTGGTTGCGCTTGCCGACGTGGTCGAGCACGGAGTTCAGGTTGACGATGAGGTCGCCGAGGACCTGGTCGCGGTCGGCCAGCGTCTGGGTGATGGACGCAGTGTGAGCGAGCATCCCGTCGAGCGTGCCGCCCTGGCCCTGGAACACCTGGATGATCTCGTAGGACAGCTCGTTGACGTCCGAGGGGGACAGCGCCTGGAACAGCGGCTTGAACCCGTTGAAGAGCACGGTGAGGTCGAGTGCCGGGGAGGTCTTCGAGACGGGGATCGTCGAGCCCGGCCGGAGCACGTCGGTGCTGCCGATCTCGTTGGTGAGCGCGATGTATCTCTGGCCGACCAGGTTGCGGTAGCGGATGTCCGCGTGGGTCGACCTCGTCAGCGAGGTGTTGCTCTGGACGTCGAAGGTGACCATCGCCCGTGTGCGGTCGACGATCGAGATGTCCTTGACGGTGCCGACCTTCACACCGGCGATCCGGATGTCGTCTCCCTTGACCAGCCCCGTCGCGTCCACGAACTCGGCCCGGTAGCTCTTGGACGAGCCGAAGCTGATGTTCCCGATGATGATCGCGAGCACGCTGGTCGCCACGGCGGTGACCACCATGAAGATCAGCAGCTTGACCAGTGCAGACACGGTCTTGGAGTCCAGGCGCGTCATCGCAGCGACACCTTCGCTCCCCGGGCCATCGGCGCGACCAGCAGCACGCCGAGGTCGGGGACGTCCTGGGTGGGCTCCCCGAGCGAGGGCCCGAGCAGGCTCTTGAGCAGGCCCGCCTCGGCCGGGCCGCCGGCGTACCCGCTGCCGCCTCCCAGCCCCCCGACGAGATGGCCGTACGGCGGTGCCACGCGGTCCGTCCCCTTGCCGGTGGGGCTGTTGATGCCGTCGTCGAAGTTCGGCTGGTGGTTCAGAGGGTTCGCCTGCGTCCACCGTGGGCTGGGCAGGTCGAGACAGCTGGGGCCGCGGTTGTCGGCGTACACCGGGGAGTCTGCGGGCGTGTAGCCGCGCGGCTGGTGGGGCAGTGCCTCCAGCACGATGTGCAGGGTGAAGCCCCGGAAGGCCTCGGCCTCGCGCTTGCCGGCGTTCACCAGGCCACCGAGCAGGCAGGGGTACTCCGGGGCGTAGCGGGCGAGCATCTGGGCCTGCGGGCGACTGACCTCGCCGAGCCGGATGATGTTGTCGCCGTTGGTGCTGAGGAAGTCGTGGGCGGTGTGGGAGAAGGACGACACGTCGGTGAACAACGTCTGGAGCTGCTGGTGGCGGTCCTCGAGGGTGCCGGTGGTCTTGATGGTGTT